>JBOFIQ010000001.1:0-1443 GCA_051650245.1 Propionibacteriaceae bacterium
GGCATGTTGTCCAACTGCAAGTATGCCCGGCTTTCGGGAACCAACGTATCGCGTGACTTCGTAGAGTTCCCCAGCCAAGTCAATGAGATGTGGGCAACGGCTCCCGAGATCATGGCGAACTATGCCATCCACGTCGAGACTGGCGAGACGATTGATCCTGAGATCATCACTAAGCTGGAGCAGTCCAGCACGTTCAACCAAGGGTACGAGACCTCGGCCTACCTGGCTGCTGCGCTTGTGGATCAGGAATGGCACAAGATCGCTCCCGACGCCGAGATCATCAGCGTTGCCGATTTTGAGCACAAGGCGCTCGTAGCGGTGGGCCTTGATAACCCGCTGGTACCGCCGCGCTACAAGTCGGCCTACTTCAACCACACCTTTGGTGGGGGATATGACGCTGGCTACTACGCCTACATCTGGTCGGAGATCCTCGACGCAGATACGGTGGCCTGGTTTAGCGAAAATGGTGGTCTCACGCGAGCCAATGGCGATCACTTCCGGGCCGAACTACTCTCGCGTGGTCGCAGTCGTGAGCCAATGGACAGCTATCTGGCTTTCCGTGGACAAGAACCCGAGATGAAGCATCTCTTGGAACGTCGCGGGCTGAGCACGCAGAGCTAACGCTGCGCTTTCACCTCATCACTGTGGGTGGCTCTCTTATCTGGGGAGTCACCCACAGTTTTGGTGTGTTTCGCTACTCTTGGTAGTGCTGGTCGAAGGGGAAGACTAGTGATTAGGTTGCCGACGATAGATATTCAATGACGCTGCACCACCGGGGAACAAATACCAGACTCATTGCTGTGACAGCACTAGTTGTAGCACTCGCAATAAGTCTGCTGCTGCTTGGTGTGCGTATCTTTACCCAGCGATCGCCTCTCACCACACCACGATCAACGACCACGTCGCCGCGTCCGCACCGCGCGCGAACAGCATCACCTATCGGCTCAGCTGGAACCGGGCTCACCGGAGCAGAACTTCGCCAGATACTGAATCAACAGTTAGGTACTGACGCACAGCGGGTTTCCGTCGCGATCCGGGACCGACGAACCGGGGTTGTGGTGCAAGCAGGTACGACTGAGGCTATGGTGACAGCCAGCATCATTAAAGTCGCGTTAGCGATCACCGTCGTTGAGCCGATTCTTGGTGAGGACGAGGAACTTGATCCGGCAACCGCACGACTAGTCGAAGCGATGATCTGCTCTAGCGACAATGCGGCCACGCAGAAACTCTTTGAGAGCGTGGGGTCATATGCGCTTTCCCAGACCTACACCAAACTGAAGCTGACAAGCACCGCGCCGCGAGGTAGTTGGGGAATGTCGAAGATCACCAGCATGGACCAACTCGCCATTATTGACGCTCTCGTCACCCCAAATACTGTTGTTGGACCGCAGACGCAGGACTACATATTGCATCTCATGGGCAACATTGATGATGATCAACGTT
>JBOFIQ010000002.1:0-3853 GCA_051650245.1 Propionibacteriaceae bacterium
CCCCGTCATCGGGGCGAACTCGCCACTCTTTATATGTGTTGTGCTTTATGCAGACTGTTCCTCGTCGAGAGCAGTCAGAAGTGCTACGCGCTCAGCGTGGCGTCCACCCTGGAACTGTGCAGTCAAAAACTCATCAACCATCATCTTGGCGACGTCTTCACCTACAACACGCTCCCCCATGCACAGCACGTTGGCGTTGTTGTGCTGACGCGACAAACGAGCTGAGTATCCCTCGGAGCAGACCGCTGCACGAACCCCAGGAACCTTATTGGCCGCAATCGAGATCCCGATACCGGAACCACACACCGCGATACCCAACTCGGCTTGACCGCTGACGACGGCACGCCCCACAGCAGCGCCGTACACCGGGTAATCAACCCGCTCCGGTTCTGGGCAACCAAGGTCAAGAACCTCATGACCCAAGCCAGCGACATAATCCATCAACACGTGGCGGAGAGCGAACCCCGCATGGTCAGAGCCAAAAGCGATAAGCATGGTTCTAGCCTATCGGGAACCAGACATGGTACGGATCTGTTCCTCCATCTGGGCAGCAGTCAACACACCCTGATGAACTTTGGTAATCACGCCAGACTTGTCAATGAAATAGTGCACCGGCACCGAGTTCGATTGGTACTTCTCCCCGACCACCCGCTGCGGGTCAGCAACTTGGGAGAAAGTCAGTCCCATCATCGAGGAGAACTCCTTGACGGCAGGGTCGTGCTCATCCAAATAAAACGCGACGATGACCACGCCCTGTTCTGCTGCCAGCCCCTGGACCGCTTTGAGATCAGGAGCCTCGCTACGGCACCCCGCACACCACGTCCCACCAAAAGACAGCCAGACGTTCTTACCGCGTAACTGCGCGAGCGACACCGTGGAGCCATCCACTGCTGTCGCGGTGAAATCTGGTGCGGCTGCGCCCACACGCGGCCCAGCGACTGCTTGCGCCGTCTGCTGTGCAGTGTCAGAGGTCCCCTTCGGCATGGCGAACCAACCGATGACCAACGCCGCCACAACAATGCCGACGACGACAAGCGTCGATGTGCGATTCGAGGTTTGCGCCATTGCTACTTCCCGTAGGAGTGCAGCCCGCCGAAGAAGGCATTACCCAGGAAGGTAAACATCACTGCGACAAAGCCCAGTACCAACAGCCATGCTGCCTTTGTGCCACGCCAGCCGCGGACAACGCGCGCATGGAGGTATGCGCCATAGATCAGCCAGGTGACCAAAGCAGCGGTTTCCTTCGGGTCCCAGCTCCAGTAACGGCCCCAGGCAATATCTGCCCATACGGCACCCAGCACCAACATGACGGTAATGCAGGGGAAAGCAATAACAATGGCCTTGTAGCCCAACTCATCAAGGAATTCCTTGGTCGGCATAGCTCGCAAGTGAATCTTGTCCGCAAGCAGGTACAAGATCGCGGCAGCGGCACCCACCGCAGCAGCACCGTATCCCACAACCGCAGCAAAGACGTGTGCCGGCAACAGCCAGTTGTTCTGGAGCGCCGGTACCAGCGGAGCTGCTTCGGCCGACATTGATCCGCAGTAGGCCAACATGCCAAAGGCGATCGGCAATGCCAGCAAGGCCAGCACCCGCTCACCGAACTTCACCAAGAATGCCACCAAGACGAGCAAGATGCCCCAGGCGAAAGAATAGGCATATTCATACTGGTTCGAGAATGGCGCGTGCCCGACAGCAATCATTCGGCAGATCAGACCAACCGTTGCTGTTGCCAATGCCAGCATCGCCAAGAGATCGGCAAGCCACCCCATACCATGCGACGTCGCGGACTGAGTTTTATCAGCAGCCTCAACTGTCGTATCGCTCTCCGCGGTCGAGGCTTTCTTTGCCGGTCGCGCCTTCACAGTAAGGGCAACTAAATAAAGAATCAGAGCTACACCAACGAGAACCGTCGTTGCGGTGAGGCAGTAGCGAGAAAAGTCGAGCATGGCTTATCCGTTCTTCTTCGTTGTCGATGAAAGTTCTTTCGCGATGGCTTGGAGAGATTGCTCAAAAGCCCGATCAGCGCGGTCAGGAGAAGCCAGCGTCACCACGGTGGCATCCTCAGTTTGGTCAATCTTGCCCCAGATTCGACGGTGACGTAGGAACATCGTGGAGCACATACCCAGCAGCAACAGCCCCGACCCAATCCAGACCCATGTCCGACCAGGATCTCGCGCTACCTGTAGCGAGGTGTAGGCCCGCTCGCGGGCAAAGTTCACGGTGTACTTATCAGTCAGCGGCTGGGCTACTCCGGGCGATAGCGCTGAGCTACCGCTCGGCTTCTTCACCCCATTTTCATAAATCTCAACAAGGACCTGCCCCGGCTTTATCTGCGCGTCCTGCTGCCCAGCAGCCACACCAACGACGTAGACCTCGATGTTCTTATCGGGGAGTTTGTAGGTGCCGTAGACATTAACCCCATCTTGGGTCTGGAAGTCCAACGGAATAACCCGATGGTCAAGGACTGCATTGGTCGCGGTATCGCGGATCTCAATCTCGCTCGCAACGCCGAATGTCATCTGGTTGAACGTCACATCGCCAACCCGCAGCGGGCTATTGACGCGGATCGTCTGACGCCCTACTTCCTCGCCATTCTTCGTGACGTGGACATCACTGGCGTAATCCTTGGGACGGCCATCATCGTAATAGGTATCAATGAAGTTATCGGCAGTCACCACCAGCCCAGTATCGTGACCGACCTCAACACCGGTACCGACGGGAACAACAACATTCTCATCTCGGAAACCGGTAAATGAACTCACCAAGACACCGATCAAAATGATGTCAAAGGCGATATGGGCTGCCACCGTACCCAGCGGTGCCCACCGATTCTTATCGGCATAGAAACGCCCTGAGTCGCCATCTTTGATGATGCGGTAACGACGCTTACGCAATGACGTCGAAACTGCCCCGAAAGCGTCCTCAACAGAACCCTCACGCTGTGCTTCTTCGTGGAAGCGAGACTTCGTGAAGAAGTTATCTCCGACGTGAATATGCGGTGCCGTTGCTTGGCGCCACAGGTTTGGTGCCCGGTGAGCTGTGCAGGCCAGAATCGATAATGCCAACAATGCTGTGACAAGAATGAACGGCCACGACTGGAACATCCGAAAAATCGTCAAGGCCGATAAGACATTGGTGAAACCGGCAAAGCGGGGCCGCACGCTATCAAGCCACGACGACCACATTTCTGGGCTCTGAACTGCAGTATCTGGAGCTTGGGGAAAGAGCACGCCAAGGAAGGTCAGTACCGCCATCGCCAGGATGATGGATAGACCAAAAGTCTTGTTATAGAAGAACCGATAGACAGCGCCGAACAGTTCAGTGATCGGGAGGTCCGATTCTGTTGTCTCAGGAGTTGCCATGGTTAGCTCTTCTTCGCTGTCGGGGTAGCTGCGCCGCCACTGATGTGCCCAGAAACGGTCTTGGCCATATCAGAGTTGGGAGCAAGCTCAATGACCTTGTTCCAGTGTTCCTGCATCTTGTCCTGATCGGGGCTTGGCCGCGTCATGTACAAGAAACCAAGGTTGTAATGGCATTCGACGTTCGCGGGATCAATCTCGCTCACCCGCAGCCACTGCTTCTCAGCCGCGTCGTAATCGCCCTTGTTGAAGTAGGCAACGCCATATTCCAGTAGCGCATCGGTATCGTTCGGGTTGAGCGCAAGTACGCGACGTTCCATTTCGAGTGCTTGATCGTCAGAGCCGCCCACGAGATACACCTTGGCAAGTTCTTTAAGCGCTGTTACATCGTTGGGGTTTGCCGCCAACGCATCGAGGTATTTCTTCTCAAGCTGCGTATCGACCGCTGGCGTCGATTGCGCAGAGCTGCCCTGCCCCATCATGCTGGCGTG
>JBOFIQ010000003.1:0-3428 GCA_051650245.1 Propionibacteriaceae bacterium
CAAGATGGCGGTAGCACTCCAAACCAGCTCAAACAGAAACATAGAGAAGGCCAACGCGCGATTGCTCGGCTCGGGAAACCGATTCGTGTTTCGATCGCCGTTGCCCAGGTTCTGACGCTTCTGTCAGCAGTAGTTTCAGTTGCTCCCTATGCTGCGTTAATCAAGCTGGGTGACCTCCTGCTAGATGCGTATCACCACAACCACCCTGTTGATGCTCCACAAGCGAAACACGTCCTCATGCTGCTCATCGGCGCATACTGTTTGCGCCTTGTGCTCTACTTCGCAGCACTCATGGTGACCCACTTAGCTGATCTGAGATTGCGCGCGATTAACCGTCGCATTCTCATTGATCGGATCGGGCATGCACCACTATCGCATTTTACCGAATCTAGTTCTGGAGCGCTACGTAAAGCTGTCCAAGATGACACCATCACCGCTCACGTCGTGATCGCTCATGGACCGGTGGACAAAATCAATGCCATTGCAACTCCAATGGCGCTCGTGATCTTTGCGTTCTGTATCAACTGGCGTCTTGGCTTGCTCAGCTTGGCTACCCTTCCGCTCTATGTCTTTACATACTCATTCTCCCTGCGCGGTATGTCGGAGAAAACTGCGGAGATGGACGGCAAACTTGCTGATGTTTCTTCCACAATGGCTGAGTTCGTCTCCGGTATCACCGTAGTTAAAGCCTTCGGCAAGACCGGAGAAGCCCACGGCAACTATCTCGCTGCTGGCAATGAGTTCTCCCGGTTTTACCGAGCCTGGTGTATGCCGCTCATCAGCGTCTCGTGTCTCGCCATGTCATGGGTTTCGATCCCAGTCCTTTTGATCGTGAACTTTGGCGTTGGCGCATTATTGATCAACAGCGGTCATGCAACGATGCCCGAGGTTCTTGCAACCTCACTCATTGCGCTCGTCATACCAGCTACTGTCATCGCGCTCGCCAATGTGGAATGGGCCTACCAGCTGGCTGGCTCAGCCGCAGTGCGGTTATGCAAATGGATGGATACGCCGATCTTGCCGCAACCCAGCAATCCACAACAGCCAGAAGGTAACCGCATCGTTATCGATAACGTGAGCTATGGCTATGGCGAGGTTGGTTCACCACAGCGAGTCGAAGCCCTCAAAGAGGTGAGCTTGGTTTTAGAACCGGGTACAGTTACTGCCCTCGTTGGAGCTTCTGGCTCTGGGAAAACGACGTTAGCCTCATTGGTAGCGCGCTTTGCTGATCCAGAACAAGGCGATATCACGATTGGCGGAGTCAGTCTGCGCAAGATGGACGAAACAACGCTCTATGAGCAAGTTTCCTTCGTCTTACAAGATGCCCAGCTACTCAATATCTCGATTCATGACAACATCGCGTTAACCAAGCCTGAGGCTTCGCGAGAAGAGATTCGAGCAGCCGCAAAGTCTGCCAATATCGATGACTTCATCATGGCGCTACCCGATGGCTATGACACTATTTTGGGTACTGATACGGCGCTGTCTGGTGGACAAGAGCAGCGTATTGCCATTGCCCGAGCCATCATCAAAGATGCTCCAGTACTTGTCCTTGATGAAGCAACCGCTCTTGCTGATGCAGAATCTGAAGCCGAGATCCAGCAAGCACTTTCACGACTGGTACAAGGTAAGACGGTCCTGGTGATTGCGCACCGGCTGGCATCCATCCGAGGCGCGCACCAAATCGCAGTCATGGAACACGGACGTATCTCTGCGGTCGGTCAGCATGAACAGTTACTTGCTGAACCCCATTATCAAGCTCTGCTGAAACAGGGCGAAGCCATTACTCCGTTGCGGCCCCAGGAGACCTCTCATGTCTAAGCCGATCCTTCTTTCGAAATACCGTCAACTTACTGATGCCGAAACCTGGCACAAGATCTACATTGGAACGGCATTTAGCTGCGTCACGGGCATACTTGGTGGCCTAGCGCTCTTACTGCTGCTGCCATTATCCATGTCTCTCGTAACGGCAGCCCCCGTGTGGGGTTTGAGTTTTTGGGGCTGGATCTGCGTTTTAGCAGCTATTGCTGCGGTAACGGTAGTCGTCGATTTTAGTGCCACCCGAACGTCATATGTTGGCGCACTTGGATTCCTCAGCGGGATTCACTCGCGCGTTGGAAATAAAATCTCTTCGCTCCCACTCGGCTGGTTCCATGACGATAGCTCAGCTTCCCTTTCCCGAATGATCAGCCAAGAACTCGTAAGCCTTAGCGAGGCTTTAGCGCATTTCACTCGCGAACTCGCCATATCAATTTTTTCTTGTCTGGTCATTGTGGTGGGTAGCTGGTTCTGGGATTGGCGCCTAGGACTGATGCTTACCATCGCCATTCCGGTATTGATCCTCATGCTGTGGTTGTCGCGGAAATGTATCAGCAAAGGCACCGGATATTCTGAGCAAGCCGAAGAAGAAGTAGCTGCACGTATCGTTGAGTTTTCCCGCTGCCAGGGAGCTTTACGATTGGCTAATTCTCGCGATGGCTACCCAGAGCTGCAGCGGGCAGTCAAAGATTGCCAGACCAAGAGCCACACTGGGCTATGGATCGAAACTCTGGGCCAAGTTTTATCCGGGAACATCAATCAGTGCATCGTTGCTACCTTGATTTTCGTTGCCGGTACGTTAGCAATTAATGGCACGCTCCACCCGGTTTCAGCGATCGCCATGATCGGCATGAGCCTACGCTTCACCACCATGCTGGAGTCCATCGCTCTTGGTCTGGCAGGTCTTGCCACTCGTCACTCACACCTAGCGCATATCAATAAGGTCATGGAAGCTGATGTACTGCCCGTCGTAGAGAAATCAGTTCCGCAACTGACACCTGGGATAGTGAGCTTTACCCATGTTGATTTCTCCTACGTCACTGGCACTCCGATTTTGCATGATATTGATTTCGTCGTGCCACAACACAGCATGTGCGCTCTCGTAGGCCCTTCCGGCTCTGGAAAACGACGATCGCCAAACTGATTGCTCGGTTCTACGATGTCACCAGCGGGACGGTTGCCGTTGGTGGTGTCGACGTGCGAGAACTGACTACTGAAGACCTCATGGCTCAGCTCTCTATGGTTTTCCAAAATGTCTATCTTTTCGATGACACGTTGGAGGCCAATATCCGTCTGGGTAATGAGAATGCCACCACCGAACAAGTCCGATGGGCTGCTGATCTCGCTGGTGTGAGCGAGATCGTGGAGCGGCTGCCGATGGGCTGGGATTCCCGCGTCGGTGAAGGCGGGCGCTGCCTGTCTGGTGGCGAACGTCAGCGAGTATCTATCGCCCGAGCGTTACTAAAACAGGCCCCCATCGTGCTCTTCGATGAAGCCACCAGCGCTCTTGACGCTGAGAATGAAGCCCATTTCGTTGCCTCGATGCAAGAACTACGTCGCACTTCGACGTTGATCGTCATTGCGCACAAATTAGAGACGATCAAAGCCGC
>JBOFIQ010000004.1:0-4470 GCA_051650245.1 Propionibacteriaceae bacterium
AAATTGATGGTGTAACGCAACGCGGCAACTAGACAGTCGATCTCCTGCGCACTGGTGTAGCAGTAGATTGACGCCCGGACGCTGGACTGCACTCCCAAACGGTCATGTAATGGTCGCGCACAATGATGCCCGCCACGCACCGCAACACCTTGCGAATCCAACAACTGCATCACATCATGGGGATGAATACCCTGTAATGCGAACGCAATAGCCGAACCACGATCGACAGCTTGTGTTGGGCCAAGAATACGCAAGCCCTCAATCTCGCTGAGTTGTTCGAGAGCCGAGGCCGTCAATACATGCTCATGCTCAGCGATACGATCCAGGCCAAGCTCAGTCAAGAACGTGGCAGCCTCCCCCAGCCCAATGGCCTGCGTGATGGGTGGCGTCCCTGCCTCAAACCGTGCTGGCGGTGCCGCATACGTTGATCCGGCCATGCGTACGACCTCGATCATCTCCCCACCACCGAGGAAGGGTGGTAGCTGCTCCAGCAGGGCATACCGGCCCCACAACACGCCAATACCTGACGGGCCGCACATCTTATGACCAGTAAAGATGACCAGGTCAGCGCCCAAGGTCGCGACATCAAGTGGTTGGTGCGGCGCAGCCTGCGCTGCGTCAACAACGACAGTTGCCCCCACCGCATGGGCCTGTGCCGCGAGCTGCGTCACCGGATTGACGGTACCGAGGACGTTTGAGACCAAGGTCAGCGAGAGGATCTTAGTCTTCTCGTTAATGAGATGTTCGGCTTCGGCCTTCTCCAGATCAAGACGTCCATCATCGGTGATATCAAACCAGCGCAAGATTGCGCCCGTTCGCTGGCACAACATCTGCCACGGCACGATATTGCTGTGATGTTCCATGACACTAATCACGATTTCATCGCCAGCGCCAATACCAAGCCCATCCCCCAGCGTATGAGCCGCAAGGTTGAGGGCTTCGGAGGCATTCTTGGTGAAGACGATCTCGTGAGCACCTGCCGCACCGATAAAGCGGGCCAACGTGCTACGCGCCCCTTCGAATGCAGCCGTTGTCTCCGCACCCAAGGTGTGTAACGCCCGCGCAACATTGGCCGTCGAGGTCATATCGTGCTGACGCATACGGTCGAGTACCCGCAACGGTTTTTGCGAGGTATTCGCGCTATCGAGATAGGTCAGCGGATGGCCATTCACCTCCCGACCCAATACCGGGAACTGGGCGCGTAATGCGTCCAGTTCCACGGTCGTGAAGTCGGTGGTCATTACTTTCCGCCTGTGTACTTCGCGTAGCCCTCGGATTCCAACTGATCAGCGAGTTCAGGGCCGCCGGTTTCGGCAACCTTGCCATCGACGTAGACGTGAATAACGTCGGGCTTGACGTAACGCAAGATACGCGAGTAGTGCGTGATGAGCAGCAAGCCATGCTCGCCGCCGGCCATGTAGCGGTTGATACCTTCCGACGCGATATGCAACGCATCGACGTCAAGACCGGAGTCAATCTCGTCGAGAATGGCAAAGCCGGGCTTGAGGATCTCAAGCTGAGCGATCTCTGAGCGCTTCTTCTCGCCGCCAGAGAAACCTTCATTGACCGAGCGCGCGGAGAACGACTCATCAAGAGCCATCTTGCTCAGCACCTCATTGACCTCCTTGACCCAGGTACGCACCTTCGGCGCTTCCCCGGCCAGAGCTGTCTTGGCGGTACGTAGGTAGTTCGCCATGGAAACGCCGGGGACCTCAATCGGGTACTGCATACCCAGGAACAAGCCTGCACGGGCACGCTCGTCAACGGTCATTGTGACCAATTCCTGACCATCGAGTAGCACCGAGCCAGAGGTGATGGTGTACTTCGGGTGTCCAGCAATCGAGTAGGCCAACGTCGACTTACCCGAACCGTTGGGGCCCATGATGGCATGGATTTCGCCAGGCTTGACCTCAAGATTGACGCCCTTAAGGATCTTCTTGGGGCCGTCTTCAGTCATAACGTCGACGTGCAGGTCCTTGATGATGAGTTCGGACATGACTTACTTCTCCTTGATTTCCAACGGGTTGTCAACGTCGACGAGCAAAGCGCTGCCGAAACGGACGGGGTTAATGGGGGCCGACGCGAACGCCGGGACGGTGACGATGTGGTTCATGCCAGGCTCCCAATCGCCTGCTCAAGCTCGGCATCGATGCTGGCAATGAGACGTTCTTCGATCTCGGGCACGCCGATACGGCGCACGATGTCGACGAAGAAACCATGCACGACGAGACGCTTGGCCTCAGCCTCGGGAATACCACGGCTCATGAGGTAGAACATCTGCTCATCGTCGAAACGGCCGGTGGTCGAGCTATGCCCAGCTCCAGCGATCTCACCAGTCTCAATTTCGAGGTTAGGCACTGAATCCGCTTTACAGCCATCAGTGAGGACGAGGTTCTTATTCGCCTCGTACGTCTCGATACCTTCGGCAACCTTGCGGATGAGAACGTCTCCGACCCACACCGAGTGAGCACCCTTACCTTGCAGCGCACCGCGATAATCAACGATGGATTTGGTCTTGGGCTGATTGTGATCGACGAAGAGACGGTGCTCGATGTGCTGACCAGCATCAGCGAAGTACACACCATACTGTTCCAACGAACCGCCAGGACCGTCGTACTGAGCACGCTCGACCAGGCGAATAGCCTGACCGCCCAGAGAAGCATGGATAGTACGCACTGTGGCGTCGCGACCAATGCGGTAGGACGTCTGCCCGCCGTGCAAGGCGTCGTCGTCCCAGTCCTCGATGGTGACGAGGTTGAGCTGTGCCCCATCGGCAATCTCAACATCAGTCTTGATCGCGTAACGTGCACTGCCTTGCTGACGAATCACCAAGGTGACACACGCATGACGGCCTACTCGAATGAGAATGTGCCCGAAACAGGACTGTCCCGTACCGGTCAAGGTAATAACAGCCGGTTCGCTCGGCGCAAGCTCAGCAGGAATATCGATGAGCACATGGCGTTGGGCATTGTGGAATGCCATCGCTGCCACGCGATCAACCGGTGCTTCTACCGCCAGTTCTTGGGCCTTCTCAGCGCTTACGTCGGTGACTGTGAGACCTTCGGGAAGCGTCGATTCCCAGGCCAGTTCAGTGCTTGCCGCGCCCTGCTCCATGAGCGGAGCAAAAGTATTGACTGGAGTAAACCGCCAAAACTCACTACGGCCAGCGGGCATGGCAAAAAAGTCCGCTTCCCAGCTCGGCGTGGGATGTAGATGTGAGGCAACTGCCTCAACAGCCTCAGAAACGTTGTTATGCATTAGCCCACCGCACCTTCCATCTGCAGTTCGATGAGCCGGTTGAGCTCAAGGGCGTATTCCATCGGAAGCTCACGTGCGAACGGCTCAATGAAGCCACGCACGATCATTGCCATGGCCTCATCTTCGGTTAGACCCCGCTGCATGAGGTAGAACAACTGATCGTCAGAGATCTTCGACACGGTGGCTTCGTGAGCCATCGAGACGTCATCTTCACGAACATCGACGTATGGATAGGTATCCGAACGCGAGATCTGATCGACCAGCAACGCATCGCACTTCACCGACGATGCCGAGTGGTGTGCATTAGGCATGACCTGAACAAGGCCACGGTATGACGAACGCCCGCCGCCACGCGAGATCGACTTGGACACGATCGAGCTCGAGGTATTCGGCGCAAGATGGACCATCTTAGAGCCGGTGTCTTGATGCTGCCCTTCACCGGCAAAGGCGATCGACAAGGTTTCCCCACGCGCATGCTCACCCATGAGGTAGCAGGCCGGGTACTTCATCGTGATCTTGGAGCCGATGTTGCCATCGATCCATTCCATCGTCGCGCCCTCTTCACACATAGCGCGCTTGGTGACGAGGTTGTAGACGTTATTCGACCAGTTCTGGATGGTCGTGTAGCGGCAACGAGCACCCTTCTTGATGATGATTTCTACTACAGCCGAGTGCAGCGAATCTGACTTGTAGATAGGCGCCGTGCAACCCTCGACGTAGTGCACCGAAGCGCCCTCATCGACGATAATGAGCGTGCGCTCGAACTGGCCCATGTTCTCGGTATTGATCCGGAAATAGGCCTGAAGCGGGATTGAGACGTGAACGCCCTTGGGGACGTAGATAAACGAGCCGCCCGACCACACTGCGGTATTGAGCGCTGAGAACTTATTGTCGCCTGTGGGGATCGCTGTCGCGAAGTACTTACGGAACAGTTCAGGGTGCTCACGTAGCGCTGAATCTGTATCGAGGAAGATCACGCCTTGGCGTTCCAATTCCTCATTGATCTTGTGGTAGACCACCTCGGACTCGTACTGAGCTGCGACGCCTGAGACTAGACGAGCCTTCTCAGCCTCCGGGATGCCCAGCTTGTCGTACGTGTTCTTGATGTCCTCGGGGAGGTCTTCCCAGGACTCGGCTTGACGCTCTGAGGCCCGGACGAAGTACTTGATGTTGTCGAAATCGATATCGGAAAGATCCGTACCCCAGGTAGGC
>JBOFIQ010000005.1:0-3400 GCA_051650245.1 Propionibacteriaceae bacterium
TTTTTGCTGCACTCACGAAGATCGTTGGCACAGCGGATGCAGCCCCCGACCTAGAGCGCCGGATTCGACGCAGTACGCGAGATGTCGGCTCCGGGGCATCGACGGCGACGGCGCCGACTGCTTCGTCCGCTCCCACGGCAATGAGTGCGGCGTCAGCTAACGGTTTTGATGACACGCAGACGACAGTTGTCATTCCCATTCCTGACGGGGTAGAAAGCGTCGAGGATCGGCCCGTACCGTTTACCCCTGTTCCGCCACCCGCGTCGCGAGCGGTGACAACATCGCAGCCAGAGCAGCATCCGGCAGCGCCGCGACGTCGTTTGGGGCCGTTGGTGCTCATCGCAACCGTCGCGGTGGCATTGGCTGCTGGTCTGACGCTGACACTGATCAAACTTGCGGGTGCGCCTCGCCAGGAAGCGACAGCTACAGCGACGCCTAGCATTGTGGAACATAAGCGGGTTATTGCTGCCGGACAAGACTTTGATCCGCTGGGTAGCAAGAGTGAGATTCCGCAGGAAATACCGAACGCAATTGATGGTGACCCTGCCACGGTTTGGCATACCGAGACATATGCTCCGGAAGTCTGGAATAAGAAGCATGCTGTCGGTATGTACGTCGATCTGGGGGCGGTAGATAAGGTCAATCAGGTTCAGCTGACTGTATTGAGTAAACCTTCGAGTGTTCAGATTCTTGTGCCCAAGGACAGCACTTCGACGGAGGCACCAGAAACACTCGATGGCTGGACCAAGGTCAGTGAGCAAGCAGGTATCGAGGGAACAGTCACGCTGACCTTTGATACCACGCCAGCACGCTACGTCTTGGTTTGGTTCACCGATCTCCCCACGCTTAGCGATGGCAACCTCGAAGGTGGGATCGCTGAGGTCGTCGTTCAGGGTCCGTAAAGGGCCAGATATTTCGTGAGAGAATGAGTCACGTGTCCGACGAGCTAACCGATGCTGAGCTCCTGGCCGCCCATGTTCGGGGGGATCAGGAGGCCTTCACGGTCCTCGTTGAACGACATCGTGATCGTCTCTGGGCTATCGCTTTACGCACGATGCGCAATCCTGAAGATGCTGCTGATGCGCTCCAAGACGCGCTGATTTCGGCATTTCGACGTGCCGGTTCCTTCCGTGGTGATGCAGCGGTTTCGACCTGGCTGCACCGGATCGTCGTTAATGCCTGTTTGGATCGGATTCGTCGGGCAAAATCACGCCCAGCAGACGCCTTACCCGACGACCACGACCGCACTTTAGGTCTTGTGGGAGCACATGATCCTGCGGCCGAGGTCGAGGCTGCGGAGCAATCGCGCGTCATTGCTGCCGCGCTCAATACGCTCAACGCGGATCAACGAGCAGCGCTGGTCTTGGTGGATATGCAGGGATATTCCGTTGAGCAAGCAGCCGAGATAGTGGGCTGTGCACCAGGTACGATCAAATCGCGGTGTGCTCGTGGCCGCGCAAAGTTAGCTGTCATCCTCCTGCCCAAGGACGTCACATGAGTATCACCCGCTTGAATGATTATGACTGGCAGCGCCCGCTCATCATGGCGTTAATGCCGCTGATTCTCATCACGATCTTTGCTGTATTTGTGCGCACACATGTGGTGTGGACAGTCTTATTTTTCATCGCGATTCTGGTCGCGTTGTATGGGGTTGTGCTCTTTCTGCGCACCCGCGCGCAGCTCACCGTCACGGACGAGAACCAGCTTCTGGTCCGTCGCTACTTCCGCACGGTTGCAGTGAGTCCTGATGTCGTTGTCGGGGTCAAGCACATCTTCAATGGTCGTTCACCAGACTTCGTTATTAAGCGACGTAGCGGCCTAGGCGTGTATGTACCAACGTCACGGATCATGTCGGGGCACTCCACGCTCTTTACGTGGCTCCATGAGATCGATGGTGCGAGCTATGACGCTGGCGCGGAGAAGATTATGTCCCGGCTAGAGGCAGAAGGGCTGATTGATGGAACCACATAAGCCCGGCGAGCGTCCTACTGACATGGCCCCCGAAACTCCACTGACCGATGCTGATGATCGTGCGGTTGCTGCGCTCCTTGCGAGCACTCCTGTTCCGGCTATGCCCCTCGACGTCTGGACGCGCATTTCAGCCGCACTCGCTATCGAATCTGCTAACCGCAATGTCAGCGCGGGCTTTGAGTTACCGAACTACACCATGGAGAAGCAGGCCGAGATTGCCAGCCATGACAAGTTAGCCAAGTAACGGCACAAACGAAACGTGTAGATTACGGCATTAGGCGGGTACGCAGCCATCCTGGAGCATCGAGGGCAAGGGCACCAGGATTGGTGAAGAGGATACGGTCATGGAGCCGCGCATCACGCATTTGCAGGAACTCAATCTCGGTGACGTTGATACGCCAGCCGGTGAAATAATCCGGACGAGGAATCTCTTGGCCACAGTACTGCTCTGCTGCCGCCTGCCAGAGCGCTTCAAGCTCATCACGCGTGGCAATACTCCCTGTTTGCTTGCTTGCGATAGCGGTGATTTGGGAACCGCGAGGGCGTGACTCCCAGTAGGTGTCAAGATCGTCAGTGCTAATCGGTTCAACGAGGCCACGGATCTGCACCTCACGCCCCAGTGGGCGCCACGTCATCAGGGCACATACTTTGGGGTTAGCCGTCATCTCAAGGCTCTTGCGAGACTCTGTGAAGGAAACAAAGCCCGGGCCGCGACCATCGAGGAACCTCATGAAGACGGTACGGGTACGCGGGTATCCCAGTTCATCGATAGTGGACAAGCTCATGGCTGCGGGTTCGACGATGTCGCCCACTGCACTTTCGCGCACGATAGCGTCCTCTAGCCAGAGCAAGAGCTGATGCTGAGGGGTGGGCATGAGGCTGGCTTCGGACAATTCGTCCCTGTCAGCGTCCTCCACGAGATCCAGATTCACATCGTTGATAGTAAAACGACAACGCACCGTTCACATAATGGAGCCTGACATCCTTGCGTCAAAATGGGTTTTGCTACGAGATATGTAGTGCAAAAGCAGGGTTTTTCCTTGAGCTATAGCGGGGATTTACAGCGACAAAAGTGGGCCTGCCGCTCGCTTTGGTGAGGAGCAGGCCCACATGTGGCAAAACTCAGATCGAGTGTTAGTCGAACAAGGTTTTCCCGAGCCACGAGCCTTGCTCCACGCCGGGTAAGATAGCGAACAGACCAGAAGATCGATGCTGTAGATACTCAACCATGGCATCTCGCTTCGACATTGCTGTTTGCATGGGGACGTAATGGGTGCGGGGATCACGAACAAAGCAGATGAAGAAGAGGCCAGCATCAAGGCGACCCAGTTCAGAGGAACCGTCGGTGTAGTTGTACCCCCGGCGTAACATCCGCACACCCTTGTTATTTTCTGGGTGCGCCATCGCGACATGGGAATCATCAGGCACG
>JBOFIQ010000006.1:0-2719 GCA_051650245.1 Propionibacteriaceae bacterium
CTGTTGGGTCGAAACTAGAGATACGACGCCCGACGTTCCAAGCGACATAGCAACATCACCGATATGTAGATCAAGCCCTAGCGCGGCTCCAGCATTATCACCACAACCTGGAGCAAGTAACATCTGATGCCCATCCAGGACTACCTCACCGATGACTTCAGCTGGAGTTGCGATGCGAGGAAGCACGATGGAACGTGCAGCGAAACCCAGAGCTAGATCGAGTAGCTCGCGGTCATATGTGTTGCTTGTTGCATCAAAGTAACCAGTACCGGAGGCTTCAGAGCGATCAGTTACCAGATCATTGATAGAAGCCCCTTGGCGTAATTGCCAGGTAAGCCAATCGTGGGGAAGGGCGATAGCGGCCAGTCGCTGGGCAAGTTCTGGGCGGCAACGTGCAAGCCACCGGAGTTTGGTCACAGTAAAAGATGCAACGGGGACTACGCCGACTCGACAAGCCCATGCTGTTTCTCCAGAATCAGCATGTGTGCTGAGCTCTGCGATGAGGTCAACCGCGTCAGGGGCGGACCGTGTGTCATTCCATAAGATAGCTGGGTGAACAGGTTTTCCCTTGTCATCAAGGCCAACGAGGCCATGTTGCTGCCCAGCGATAGCAATAGCAGCAACATCACCCAAGCCACCGGCTTGTTTGCTGGCCTCATCGAAGGCCCGCTTCCAAATGGAGGGGTTAACGGCAGTCCCAGCAGCATGGCGAGCCAGCCCGGAGCGGACCAGAGCGCCAGTCTCGGCATCCCTGATCATCACTTTGCAGGACTGCGTTGACGAGTCGACCCCAGCGACCAATGTCCTCGTCATGGAACCCCTTTCCTGGACTGATACTTTGTTGCATAAAGCAGCATAACACCATGTGTTATTGCTGCATAGAGGGGTAGAGTGGAAGTTGCTGATGACATGTTGTCGGTGCCGTTGATCAGCGCTTCTAGCTATGCTGGGGGCAATCGCGAAGGGAAAACGGATGACAAAGACGGCGGCAGGGGCAGCCGGGACAGGCGGTGCTAGCGCCGAATCGCTACGTCTTCATAATCTTTCCTTATTAGCCCGAGCAGTTGTTCTTTCCCCAGAGCCACTTTCGCGAGCGGAATTGGCCCTCAGTAGCGGGCTAAACCGCTCCACCGTCACCCGACTAATCGATAGTTTGATTTCGTACGGGATTGTTGTAGAGCGCGGCACTCGCCATGCAGGAAATGGACGGCCATCAGTGCCATTACATGCCGCCCCCCATACACATGTAGCGGTTGGTGTGGAAATTAGCGCCGAAGCCATCGTGGTCCAACTTATTGATCTCACTGGAGAGGTTCTTGCGCAGACTTTCCGAGGTGTTTCTGGTGCCGCAGACCCTGAATCTGTGTGGGCCTATCTGGGGCCTGCTATCCAGAAAATGTCTGAACGAGCTAGTGCAAGTGGTTTGCAGATTGTGGGCTGCACCATTGGGATACCTGGGCTTATTGATAAGCCTGCAGGCAAGGTGCTGATAGCCCCGAATCTTGGGTGGCGTGATGTGCCATTTACTCTGACCCCGGCGCACTTAGGGCTACCCCATGTCGAGCGGGTGCAGCTGGCAAATGCAGCAACACTGTCAGCTCGGGCTGAGTGGGTTGCACGGGTCCGGCAAGAAGCAATGTTGTCAGAGTTTATTTACGTCACTGGAAGCACCGGCATCGGTTCGGCAGTGGTTCGTGCAGATCATATTGATGATGGTCCACGCGGCTGGGGCGGTGAGCTGGGTCATGTGTGGGCTGCTGAGACACGTGAACCTTGTTCCTGCGGATCTACGGGATGTTTAGAGCTTTTTGCTGGTCGCGCAGCACTAATGCGACAGACCGGGCTCGATGAGCATGACTCGTGGGGGGCGTTGCTTGCGGCTGTGCATCGTCGTGATCGTGCGGCTCGGCAAGCGGTGGAGAGTGCGGGCGTCATGCTGGGGCGAGCGCTCGCAGGATATGTGAACTTGGTTGATGCTCCGACGGTAGTTCTTGGTGGTCTTCTTGGCCAGCTTTACGATGACTTAGCTCCGTGGTTGTGTGCTGAACTACAGTCTCGAGTTTTGGCTGCTCCTTGGCTTGATGTCCGCATTGAGCGGGGCCTTGTTGATGAAGCGGCCGTGGCTGTTGGTGCAGCCTGGCAGGGGCTTACGGATTTTCTGGATATGCCGCAGCGGTGGAGAGCACCGCATGAAGACATGCTGGCATATCGGCAGGTGAAGGAGACTCCGGAAGTTATCCTTTCTGATTGTTAGCGGAAACCTTGCTGAGTAAGAGCAAATCAGCAAGAACGATTGCGGTGATTGCCTCCATGATGACTGGTACCCGTAGCGCAATGCAGCTATCATGACGCCCCGCCACCGATAGCGGAACGGTTGTCCCTGTTTGCCGATCAATAGTGTGCTGTTCCTGCTTAATCGAGGACGTCGGTTTCACTGCGATCCGCCAGACTAACTCGTTACCATTCGTCAATCCGCCCGAGATCCCGCCGCTGTGGTTCGTGGCAGTAGATCCCGCCGCAGTGGTGTACCTGTCGTTGTGCTCGCTACCGCGCATGGTGGACGCAGCAAAACCGGAACCAAACTCAACACCTTTGACGGCAGGAATGGCAAAGGCAGCATGGGCCAGGAGCGATTCAGCAGAATCCCAGAACGGCTCGCCTAGCCCAAGGGGGAGGCCAGCACAACGGCATTCGATGATGCCGCCTACCGAATCCAGTT
>JBOFIQ010000007.1:0-8340 GCA_051650245.1 Propionibacteriaceae bacterium
GTCCTGTCCCAAGATGACCCTCGCGGTGAACGAGTCTATGACCTGCACGGCGCTCACCATTTACGCGCCCGAGCAGGGAGTACATACCGATACTGCCACAGTGACTGCTGTCGGAGTAGGAATCCCGGTGACTGGCACGAGTCAGGCGTCAGCCGTTGTGGCCCCTAAGACTGTTCCGATACCCACCCCTACGCCTGCCCCTATCACGGTTGCAGAAAATCCCGAGAAGCGCCAAGAAGCGCCGCTGGCAGATACGGGCTTTGGTCTAGGCTCTGGACTTTTGTTGCTGACTGCTGGATCGATGGTTCTGGGAGGGGTGCTTCTTCAGCATCGACGATGAATTTGTCATCAAATCTTATACACGGTGATGGTCTTATAAGCGACACCACCACCGTTAAAGGAAGGGGAGGCTTGGGTCTTTTGCACGAGAGGCTCAAGCATCCGGTTCGGCACATTACGGCTAGAGAATTTTAGGTGTGAACAGGGATATCGTCAGTGTGCTACCTCCTGAAAGTAATCCAGAAGTTGCTCCATGTAGTTCAGCTTTCTAGAAGAAGGGGCACCATATTAACGCCAAACATCCGGCTTACGACCGGATAAAGCGGCCGTAAGTCGGATGCTGACGTGAGGTTGGCGTTTTATCCCTTAGCGCTCGTCGGTGACGCCGGCTTCGATGGAGCCGGTGCCAGCGAAGTGCGGCTTGATCTTGTTCTCCCACGTCGACATGGCAGAACCGATAGCCATGTGCATGTCGAGGTACTGGTAACCACCAAGACGACCACCAAAGACAACGCCCTGCTCGCGTGCGGCGTCCGCGCGGTACTGCTGCAACTGGTCGCGGTCCTTGGGGGTATTAACCGGGTAGTACGGCTCGTCAGCGCGGCCAGCAAAGCGGGAGTACTCACGCATGATGACGGTGGCGTCATCGGTGTAGTTGCGCTCCGGGTGAAAGTGGCGGAACTCGATGATGCGGGTGTAATCAACCTCAGCATCGGCGTAGTTCACGACGGAAGTGCCCTGGAAGTCCTTGACCGGAACAACGTCGCGCTCAAGATCGATGGTGCGCCAGCCGAGCTCGTTGTAGCGGAAATCGAAGTAGCGATCGAGCGGGCCGGAGTAGACCACCGGAACCTGACCCACGGTCGAGGCTTTGGTCACGTCGCCGTCGCCGAAGAAATCAGCGTCAAGCTTGATCTCGATGTTCGGGTTGTCGATCATGCGCTCGAACCAGGCGGTGTAACCGTCAGTCGGCAGACCCTCATGGGTGTCGTTGAAGTAACGGTTGTCGTAGTTGTAACGAACCGGGAGGCGGGTAATGATCGATGCCGGGAGATCCTTGGGATCGGTCTGCCACTGCTTACCGGTGTAGTTCTTGATGAATGCCTCGTAGAGGGGGCGGCCGATCAGCTGAATGCCCTTGTCATTGAGGTTAGCGGGGTCAGTACCAGCCAGTTCGCCAGCCATCTCCTGCACCCAAGCCTGCGCCTGCGCCGGCGACAATGCGGCGTCGAGGAACTGATTGATGGTGCCGAGGTTGATCGGCATCGGGTAAATCTGACCCTTGTGGTTGGTGTAGACCTTGTGCACGTAATTGGTGAACGAGGTGAACTGATTGACGTAGTCCCAGACCCGCTCATTCGACGTGTGGAACAGGTGCGCACCGAACTTGTGGATTTCGATACCGGTATCGGGATCTGGCTCAGAATAAGCGTTGCCACCGATGTGACCACGACGATCAATGATGGTGACCTTGAGGCCTAGCTCATTGGCGGCTCGCTCGGCGATAGTCAGACCGAAAAGGCCTGCGCCGACGATGACGAGATCGGACATGGACTACTACTCCTCGTTGGTGGGGGCTACTTCGAGAACCACTGTATTCGGCTTCTTCAGCCGCGTCATCAGGGCGCGCCCACTGAGGCTGAATGCATTTGGGCGCTAGGCTTCACTTTAAGGTTCTGTGAGAAAGGGCATGTATGACTACTCTGCCGACAACTACGGTCAGCACTGAGACGTCGTCTAACACCCCATTGGTCTCAATCATCATTCCTATTTATGGTGTTGAGGACTACATCGAGCGTGCGGTCCAGAGCCTCCTGGCACAGACGCTTACTGACTTTGAGCTGCTCCTTGTCGATGACGGGAGCAAGGACCGCTCTGGCGAAATCTGCGACGAACTCGCTGCCGCTGACCCGCGGATCACGGTCTTCCACAACCCCAACGGTGGCGCCCCCATTGCGCGTAACTTCGCGATGGACCATGCGCGCGGCACCTATTACTACTTCATGGACGGCGATGACTGGGCCGAGCCGACGATGCTGGCCGACATGGTGGAGTTGGCACAGCGCACGCAGGCCGAGCTCGTCGTGTGCGGTTTCTACATCGAGCAGTACTACTCTGACACGGAATTTGTCACGGAAATCAAGAGCCAGCCGTCAGCGGTTTATGAGCAACAAGAGTTCCGCGAGCAGGCCTGGAAACTTTTTGAGAACAACCTGCTCAATACTCCGTGGAACAAGCTCTTCTTACGCTCCTTCGTCGAGGAACATGGGTTGCGCTACCCCGATCACTTCTGGGATGACACGCCCTTCTCGCTATCCGTGGTGCGCCGGGTACATAAGGTCGCGGTCTCAAGCACCCCGTATTACCACTTCCTGCGCAAGCGCTCTGAGTCATTGACCAGCAAGTACCGCCCCACGGCCTACGAGATGAACGAGCAGCAGCAGACGCAAATGATCGAGGTGTACCGCGAATGGGGCCTGCTCGATGATCCGACGAATGCCTCCTTCTTGGCGCGCCGCTACATTGACCGGTTCTTCGTCTCCTTGGAGAACGTCGTAAGCCCAGAAAATACTGCAACCCGGGCCGAGAAAATCGCCACTATTCATGACATGTTGCAGAACCCTCGGCTCCGTGCGGCGCTTCCCATCGCGAAGTACCCGTCACCGCATATGCGCGTGATGTTGGCCCCGCTACGGGCAGCGTCAGGCTCCGCGGTCTATGCCATGATGACGAGCGTCGCTGCGATCAAACGCCGCAATGTGCGGGTATTCGGGTGGCTCAAGGCTCATCGATGAGTACCACGGTGCCGGAGATCACTTTTGTGATGCCGGCCTATAACGCTGCGGCGACGATAACTCGCTGTGTCGCTAGCGTGCAGGACCAGACCGTATCTCAGTGGCGCCTCATCATCGTCGATGATGCCTCCACTGATACAACGGCGAGTATTGCAGCGCAGTTGGCTGACACCGATTCGCGGATCACTGTGCTGAACCAGCCACGCAATGCTGGCGCTGGGGTGGCGCGTAATCGCGGTATTGAAGCAGTGCAGACGCAATATTTGGCATTCCTTGATAGCGATGACACGGTTGAACCAGATCTCGTGGAACGAGTCCAAGCCGCGCTGGTCCAGACGCCAGTCGACGTCGTGGTTTTTGGTCTGACCGAAGAGTTCATTGGTGCCGGTTCTGCTATCGCCGGTGGGCGCACCCTAGTTCCGGCTGCGGGCCTGCAGCGCACCGCTGATGAACTACATCGGGTGGTCCTTGACCTCGAAGAACAGACGTTATTTGGCTACCAATGGAACCGGGTTTACCGCACGGGGTTGCTCCGTGAACACCAGGTGCGTTTTGAAGCGGCAGTGCTGTACGAGGACTACTTTTTCAATCTTGCGGTGGCCGAGTACGCGACGTCGCAATGCTGCCTCGATGTCGCGCTGTATCACTACGTCAAGGGCCAAGCGACGTCGATCACCGGCAGCCAACACCTACCGCAGTATTGGGAACTTTCCCAGCGCCGTAGCGCCACCATGCTTGACGCGCAGCGCCGCTGGGGGCTACTTGATGACACGGTCCGTGCCCGGCTGGGCGTGTTGTATCTGCGCTACCTACTTTCAGCGGTGAGCCGTAATGCTGCACCCGTAGCAGGACTGGATCGCGCTGCTCAGCGAGCGTGGCTCGCCGATGTCGCGAGCACGCCGCTCTTTGCCGAGTTGGTACCGGCAGCAGCACCGCGTTCGGCGCCGTTGCGGCTATTCCAGCAGCTTGTGCAGCGCTCGCGCTGGGGCGCGGCGGTCGTATTGGCCTCGGGAACCCGGCGGCTTCGTGCGGGTGCTCGTCCGGTTTATGAGCGTCTGACCCGGACGGAACGTCGTACCACGCTAGCTGCGGAATCGACGCCGAGCACACCAGCACAGCGGGTACTTGTCTACGGCATGACCCATAACCCTGGCGGTATCGAGTCCTACCTGATGAATCGCTTTCGGGTTCTCAATCATGACGAGCTGACCTTCGATTTCATCTGCGATTGGCCCACGATGGCGTACCGCGAGGAAGTGGAACGCGCAGGCTCTCAGGTTCATTTCATCCCCGCAAAAGGGGCGCACCCACTGGGTCATCTCCTGGGCTGGTGGCGGGTGCTGCGCGCTCACCGCGATTACCACACGGTGTATTTCAACGCTATGGATGCCGGTGTCGCCGTTTCGTCTCTGGTGCCCAAGATTCTGGGCCGACGTATTGTGATCCACAGCCATAACTCAGCAACTGATCGGGGCCGCTTCCATCGTCGGTTCCAGCCGTTACTGTCGCGGGTCGTCGATGACCGGTATGCCTGTGCTGCCGGAGCCGCCGATTACTTGTTTGGGACACGCCGCGACGTTGGTCTGGTCCAAAACGCTATCGACCTGAGTTGTTATCGCGCCGATAGTGCCCGACGCGAACAGGTACGCCAAGAACTTGATCTTGCCGGGCGCACAGTGATCTTGTCCGTCGGTCGATTTACTGCACAGAAGAACTCACTTCGGATTCCGGCGCTACTGCGTGCGGTCGTTGATGAGAACCCCAAGGCGGTGTTGTTGTGGGTCGGGCAAGGTGAGTTGGAGGCCGAAGCCCGCGATGAGGTCAATGCGCTCGGGCTGCGCGATCACGTCCGTTTCCTTGGTATCCGCGATGATGTCGCAGACTTGATGCAAGCAGCAGATGTTTTCCTCTTACCGTCGCGTTTTGAGGGACTAGCTTTCGTGCTGGTTGAGGCCCAAGCAGCCGGTCTAGGGTGTGTCGTATCGACCGCTGTTGCTCGGGAATCGTGCGTTGGCGGGGTTCGATTCGTTGATCTTGCAGAGTCAGACCAGACATGGGCTCGTGAACTCTTGGCGGTGGCTGGGCAGCCGCGCGGTGACTATCAGGAGGTATTGGCAGAGCAGGGCTTTGATGTGCACCGCCCTAATGCTGATACGCGACGTTTATTGGATTCGTTGGCCGGGAGGACCCGATGAAGTACATCCTGTCGGAACGAGTACCGGGCGAGGATAGGACAGCCTGGTCCAAAGCTCGCCTTGACGCAGAAACTATTGCGCAGCGGGCAGGATTCACGCCTCTCATCGTGGAGGGGGTTGGCGGTCGTGGCGAGGCGAACCGGCTTGGCAAGGCCAAGGGTCATCTGGAGATGGGACGTCGCTGGCAGGCTGCGTTCGCGCAAGTCCCTGATGGAGCGACCGTGCTGGTGCAATTACCGCTGGTCAATAATGCCGTCGTGTTACCGCGTCTCATCCGCCGCGCTACCGCTCGCAAGATCGAGGTCGTGGGGCTGATCCATGATCTCGAAGCACTGCGCATGATGAAAGATCCCAGCGTTACGCAGACCACTCGGCTCAGGATGCGTGTTGAAGAATTGGGCGCGCTGAAAGCCTGCTCGCGGCTGATCGTGCATAACGTGCAGATGGGCGAGGTGCTGACCGATCAAGGCCTCACCACACCCCACACGATTCTGGGAATCTTCGACTACCTTCTCGATGAGCGTCCCGACGGGCGTAGTTGGGCCCAAGCCAATGCCACCGATGACACCACATCGCTAGTCTTTGCAGGCAACCTCAGCCCGGAGAAATCGGGTTTCCTCTACGATCCCCCCGCAGGCGTGGAACTGGAACTCTACGGTGGTCGCTACGAAAATAGCGCGAGCCAGCAGGTGCACTATCACGGCAGTTTTCCGGCAGCAGTGCTCCATGAACAGCTCGTCGGAGGGTGGGGTTTGGTCTGGGACGGCCCTAACCCGCTGACCTGTGAAGGCCCTTATGGCGCGTACCTGCGCTACAACAATCCGCACAAACTGTCGCTCTTCCTTGCTGCCGGTTTCCCCGTCGTCGTCTGGGACGAGATGGCCTTAGCATCGCTCGTGACAGAGCATGGCCTGGGGATAACCGTGGCCTCGCTTGCAGACGTTCCGGCGGCAGTAGCAGCGTTGAGCCACGGGCAATACCAGCAGTTGATGGCTAATGTCGCGCAGTTTGGCCAGCACCTTCGTCAGGGCGAGTTTCTCCGTGCCGCTCTTGACGGGCATACCTTAGTTCCGGCGAGGTAGCCGATGCTGTTATGGCTTCTGGGGGCGGTATTCCTCATCGGTGCAATCGCGAGTTATTACTTCGGTGAACGCAACGTTGTCGCGCCGGTCGTGCTCTTTTTGGGCACCTGGACTGCCTGTCTCGGGCTAGCCGCCTATAACCAGCACCTCTGGGGTTTCCGGTTGTCACCTGCGACCTTTGCTGTCATCGGCCTGGGTGGGCTGGAGTTCGTCGCAGTGTCTTACCTGGTACGCCACTGGTTTCATCATCGCTATGGGGCAGTCCCAGCGATGCGCGGGCCCCAGCCACGCCATGACATCGGTCTGCGGTGGCTGCTTGGTATCGACGCCGTTATCGGAGTGACCTTTGTCGCCTATTTTGCTCGGGTTCTGGCCATTATTCCCGAGGCTCCTTCGCTGGGGGAGCGGCTGCGGCTATTCAAAGAACAAACCTCGATTTCGCATACAGCGGTGCTGCCTCGCTATGTGGGGCAACTATTCCGGTTGTCGCAGATCTTGGCGTTCGTCTTGGCCTATCTGCTGGCAACGTACCTTGCGTCGGGGCGGCCTCGGCAACGTCGAGATCGTATCGCCGTCGCATTGCAGTTAGCCGGTCTTAGCACATTCTGTGTCACGCTCTTTTTGTCCTCAGACCGGTTAGCCATCGTCGCTTTGCTGCTGGGGTTCGTCGCATGTTGGGCGCTACTGTGGCAGCGACGCCGTGGAGTGGAAGGTCTCACGCGCCGCTTCGCAATCTGGGCAGGACTCATGGGCGTCGTGCTGTTGGTTGCGTTCTACCTTGTGGCCCCTCTGATTGGCCGGAATCGTTCAGAAAGCCCGTTGGCCTACATCGCGCTTTACGGTGGCGGCGCAATCGCGCTGCTCAATGATTTCCTCCAGAATCGTCCACCCTCGGTGCCAGTGCCGGGCCTTGAGAGTTTCTATACGCTCAACCTCAAACTGCACAATCTTGGCCTGACCCCGCCATTGGACCCCTACCCGCCGATCCACTTAGAGAATCGGTATCAGGGCAATGTGCAGATGGGCAACGTCTATACGGCCTATCGTCGGTGGCTCTACGACTTCGGCTACCTGGGCGCTGCGGTGCTTCAAGGGCTGATGGCGCTTGTGCTCAATGTGGTGTTCTGTATCAATCGGCACCTTGCTGGTAAAGATCGGGCCTTCTGGATGGTGTTGTACGCCTTCACGCTCTACTCGATCATTTTTCACCCCGTGGATTCCTACTTCACCATGCAGTTTGTCAGTCAGACGTTCTGTATCACGCTGGTTTTGATGAAGCTCGTCAGTGTTGTGGTCTTGCGTCGCCCCAAGGACGGGGACGAGGAGCGCAAGGAGAAGAAAACGAGCGCACAGACATCGGGAAACCGTGTCAGCGCGCTTGCCATGTCGACGCAGGCAACGAGCTCGCTCAAACTCAATGCCGGAATGAACATGGTGCTGCAATTCAGCATTATCTTTATCCCCCTCATCACCTATCCCTATGTGACGCGAACGCTCTTTGAGCAGGGGATGGGAAAAGCCCAGGTCGCGCTCAATATCGTGGGGTATTTCGCCATGATCGCCCAAGTAGGTATCCCCACCTATGGAGTCACCGCATGTGCTCGGGTGCGTGACGATCTGCCTAAACTGCGCCAAACCGCTAAAGAATTGCTGGCCTTGTCTTTGGGGTTCTCGCTGTTGGCTTACCTACTCTTGGCAGCCGTGGTCTTGGCCGTCCCCGCCTTGCGGGCAGATTGGCTGATCTATGTCGTCATCAGTAGTCAGATCCTGCTGCAGGCGGTGGGGGTGGACTGGCTCTTCAAAGCATTGGAGCAGTACACCTATCTGACCTTGGTCAATCTTGGGATTCGCCTAGCCATGCTGGCAGCGACCTTTATCTTCGTGCGCGGGCCTGGCGATGCTGTGGCTTTCGGCTTGATTTCGGTGCTGTCCTTAGCCGGGAGCGGTGTGCTCAATATCATTCGAGCACGAGGTCTCCTCACCGGCACT
>JBOFIQ010000008.1:0-1059 GCA_051650245.1 Propionibacteriaceae bacterium
ACTTCCGCGAAGGCTACAACGTCGTTCAGGATCTGTGCCTCGTCCTCGACATCATCATGGGTGGCGGCGCGTTGCTGCTCGACGATGTGGCGGCCTTCGAATACCGTCGTCACTCGGGCTCGGACTCGTCCTGGCGTGCATTGGAAGGCACCCGTTTCGATGAGGAGCGTGCTTTCTTCGGGCAGATGGCCAAGGAGTTCAGCGCTCTTGGCTGGACCAAGGCTGCATTGCGTGCTCGCACTCACATGACTTCGCGTTTCCATGCTGCTTCATTGCTGCCCAAGGCAGCGCTTAAGCAGAAGTGGACGGGTTGCCGCAACCTTGGCCGTCACCTGGTCAAGTAGCATTCACAAGACCACAGCAGCGCCCCCTGACGGAGCAAACATATGACTTTGCGACGTTGGTTTTGGGGCGCTTTGCTGTTGTTTTTCACTGTCGTTGTTGTGCTTGAGGGTGGACAGCGGATCAATCCGTTACTGACAGGATTCGCAGTCCCTCCAGCTCAACCCGTGCTACTTCCTACGACTGCTATTGAGCCAACACCTCGAATTAATGAGCTGTCGATTGATGCGGTTCTTGATGCTCGTGGCTCCATGACGGTGACATATCGAGCAGCGGTCAATACCGAAGATATTGCCGAACCTCTGCTGACTGTTGATCTTCCCGTGGTTCGGCCAGTAGTAGATGGTAAGCAGCATGTGGTGACGACTATCCAGTCAGCAGAGGTCGTCGTTGATGCCGGGGGGAGCGTACCGGCAGCCCATTTTGAGCTACCGGGTACGACAGGTGGCTATGTATTTGAGCGCTATCTGATTCGTCCATTGGGGAAGCGCACGAGCACTACTGTCACTTTCCGCTACACCGTGGATAGCCCATTGGTTGGCGATGGTAAGAATGCCCAGCTCGCCTGGTATTTCGATATTTTTTCCAAGGCACCAGGTTCACCTGCGGTGATGACGATGACATTTGAGCAGCCGCCTCTAAGCGCTGTCTGTCACACAGTCAATATCTGGGGTAGGGCCTTGATTGAGCCGTGTCATGGTCAAGCACCAGAGCTTG
>JBOFIQ010000009.1:0-1789 GCA_051650245.1 Propionibacteriaceae bacterium
GAGAACTCGCCCCACGTGCTCGCGCGCTGTCGGATATTGGCCAATCCGGTCCCCTCTGTGCCACTGATACCACACCCGTTATCGCTGACCTGCAATAACTCTTCCGTCAGTGTTATCTCGCACCGGGTCGCCGCCGAATGTCGCACCACGTTCGTCATACATTCGCGCAGCACATAACCCAACTGTTGCGACGTCTCCTCGTCGAATACCGGAACCGCAGATGGGGCAACACACTCTATTCCTGCTACGTCAAGAATGCTTAACGAGCTGGCAAGTTCAGTAGCAAGACGCACCTGACGCAGCCCTGAGGCGGTTGAACGCACATCAGATAAAGCTTGACGGGCAATGTCGCGCAGTTCCTGGATTTCGACCGCAGCCCGCTGCGCATCCTTAGCCACTAGGCGTTCAGCAAGGTCAGCTTTAACAGCGATAGCCGTCAAAGAGTGCCCCAAAATATCGTGAAGATCGCGGCCAATACGCTCACGCTCGATGGCGATAGCCAAGCTCGCATTACGCTCATCTTCTTGTGCTTTTACTGCGCGACGTCGATATTGTTCCAAGCTGTTAATCAACGAGTATCCCGTCAATGCCGCTCCACAAGCCATCGCTAGACCAAAAACATCAACCGGCGAGGCAGCAGCAATAACGATCAGAACGATCAAGAGCAACGTCATCGCATAAATAGCGATATCATAGGGCAGCAATAATGCGATACCTATTGCAAGATAGAAGCCGTAGTAGACGCAATCTCGTGGAGAGCCGATAGAAAAAGCGAATGCTACATCGGCCCCAACCAAGGCAAGGACGTACACGATGCGAGGCCAGAATCGCCACTCCACCGCATGTGAAATCCCCAGGTAGAGCACAGCCATAAGGAATATCAACCCGGCACTGAGGACTTTCTCCGGCAGCGAAGCTGGCGATCTCAGCAACGAATAGATCGGTATTCCAAAAAAGACTAGCGCCGGGAGACATTGCAGAAAACCTTGCTTAGCCATCCTGACGTACCAGGGTAGGTGGGCGAATTGCTGTGGATAGACCGGAGATGTCCAACGCTCACCCACGCGACCAGTATTGATGTGTGCTTGTCTACCCACTCCACGCTCCTTCCCCTGAACACCCTACTAGCGGTGAGACGCTCGCACCGCATGCCCATAAGCACATGCCGCAGCACCAATACAAGCGCCTGCCCACCCAATAATCACAGCAAACCCGACCCATGGAAATGATTGGTCTGGTAGAAGCGGATAACGCCCAAGTTCGCCAACCCAATATGACGGAAGTAGTTTCCCAACGTTTTGCACCCAGCGCGGGAAGAACGTTAACGGTACCCACAATCCACCCAACATTGAGAGCACCACGAGAATTAACGTCGTTGCTGCCTGTACTGCTGACGGTTTGAACACAAGAGCAATCGCCAACCCTAAGATGATCATCGGAATAAGGCCCAGCAGGAGTAATCCCAATGACGCTACGAACTCTGCTGTGCTCACCTCAATATCAAGTGCTATTCCGGCGCCGTAAACCACCACTATCGCTGGCACGATGGAGACGAGTGCAGTCACCACTTTGCCGATGATGAACTCATAAGGCCGCAGTGCTGAGATCATCAACTGCCGAGACCACCCCGACACTCGTTCCACCTGAATCAGTGAGCCTGAGTTCAAGGCAGCCCCCAATCCACCATAAGCAGCCATCGAGACCATCATGAACTTTCTGATCTGAGTTGCATTGGGGCCAGCAGCGTAGGTGCTCTGCATTATGAGGAAAATCACTAAGGGCAAGAGCA
>JBOFIQ010000010.1:0-4157 GCA_051650245.1 Propionibacteriaceae bacterium
CAGCGGCGGCCTGCTCCTTGGCCATCTTATCGGCAATGGTCGATAGCGGGCCCAGGTCAATGTTGGCGTCGATCTGATCGGCGGCGTCGGTAACCTCGGAAACGGTTTCAGTCGCTTCGGCCTGAACAGTCTCCTGTACAGCTTCGACAGTTTCCTGCGTGGTCTGCTCTGCAGCCTCTTCGTGATGCTCGAGCTTCTTCTTAATGGCGTCAAAAATGCCCATGGGTGCTCCCTTCCGGGGATTGGTAGTGCGCAATGACTCGATATTTGTACCGCATTACAGAGTCACTTCGTTGGGAAATGCCAGAACTTTCAGGGCACACTTAGACAGTGTTTACGTCAGAACCTGTTCCAGTGCTGGTACTCAATGGTCCAACGGCATCGGGAAAAACCCAACTTGCCGTCGATTTAGCCCATGGGCTGAGCGCTTCGGGCAGACCAACGGAGATCGTGAATGCCGATTCGATGTTGGTCTATCGCGGTATGGATATTGGGACGGCTAAGCCCACGTTGGCAGAACGTGGCGGGGTGCCGCACCACCTCATCGACATTTTGGACGTGACACAGACAGCAAATGTCGCAGACTTCCAAGACCGTGCGCGTGCGGCGATTGCTGATTGTCGAGCACGAGGTGTTATTCCGATACTTGTGGGTGGCTCTGCACTCTATGTCCGCGCCATCGTCGACGTTTTTGAGTTTCCTGGAACCGATCCGCTCGTCCGACAACGGTGGGAGCAAGAACTAGACCATCTCGGTCCAGAAGCGCTCCACCACCTCCTTCAGCAGCGCGATGCGGCAGTCGCTGCCGATATTTTGCCAGGTAACGGGCGTCGGATCGTGCGGGCCCTTGAAGTTCTGGAACTCCAGGGCTCGTTTACCCAGAAGCTACCGGCATACACCTATGCCCTTGACGGGGTTATTCAGGTCGGTGTGGAACTGGATCGTGAACTCCTCGATGCGCGGATTGCGATGCGGGTCGAGCGGATGTGGGAGCGGGGATTTGTTGCTGAGGTCGAGCAGTTGCGTCACCAAGGAATTGAGCAAGGGCTGACCGCATCACGAGCGTTGGGTTACCGCCAGATCTTGGCTGCTCTTCGTGGCGAAGACACTCTCGATGGGGCTGCTGAGAAAACGGTGGTGGGCACTCGACGATTCGCGCGCAAACAACTCGGGTGGTTCCGTCGCGACTCTCGGATTACGTGGTTCCCAGCAGGCGGGGAAGATAATGTCGCACAGATCATGGAGCTACTCAAGAGTCACTCATAAATGGTTCGCAATCTTTCCATCGAGATGTCATGCTTGAGCACATAATGACAATGTCTGATGATGCCCCAGAACTCGATACGGATCTTGAGTTCGATGACGCTGCTGATCCCGAATATAGCGATAGCGAACTAAGTTACGACGGCCTGCAACAAGACCTCGCTGACCGACTATCGCTCAAGCGCGTTGCAGGTATGTCGACGCAGCTCACTGATATCACTGAAGTCGAATACCGCGAACTGCAGTTGGAGCGGGTCGTATTGGTTTCGGTCTGGACCGGCGGCACAGAAGCCGACGCTGAGAATGCAATGGCAGAACTTAAACTCCTTTCCGAAACTGCAGGAGCCCAGGTGCTCGAAGGGCTAATCCAGCGACGTAAATTGCCAGATCCTGCGACATTTATTGGCCGAGGCAAAGTCGATGAAGTTCGTGAAGTCGTGATAGCGACCGGTGCCGATACCGTGATCTGTGATGGTGAACTGGCTCCCGCACAATTGCGTAACCTCGAAGACCGGATCAAGGTCAAAGTTATTGATCGCACCGCGCTGATTCTCGATATTTTTGCCCAACATGCCAAGTCAGTTGAGGGTAAGGCCCAAGTCGAATTGGCTCAGCTCAACTATCTGATCCAGCGGCTTCGCGGTTGGGGCGGACAGCTTTCGCGCCAGGCAGGCGGACGGGCGGCAGCCGGTGCGGGTATCGGTGGGCGCGGCCCTGGTGAGACCAAGATCGAAACCGATCGACGTCGAATCCATCATCGGCAGGCGATCTTGCGTGCGCGACTGCGTGAGATGGATCAAACGCGTGAGACTAAGCGCCAAGACCGCAAACGCCATCGGATTCCAAGCGTGGCGATCGTAGGCTACACCAACGCTGGCAAGTCCTCGATTCTTAACCGACTCACAGCAGCAGAAAGCCTTGTGGCAAACGCACTTTTTGCCACACTTGATCCGACAACACGGCGAACTCAAGCCGCTGATGGTCGGGTCTACACCCTCACCGATACCGTCGGGTTCGTGCGACATCTGCCACATGATTTGGTCGAAGCATTCCGCTCAACGCTTGAAGAGACTGCGCAGGCTGACGTGCTTGTTCATGTCGTCGATAGTTCTGATCCTGATCCCTATGGGCAGATCGCGGCAGTGCGGACAGTACTTGCCGAGATCGGCGCGGGTGATCTCCACGAACTCCTTGTATTCAACAAGATCGACGCTGCCAAGCCCGAAGAACTAGCACTCTTGCGTCTTGAACTACCCGAAGCGCTCTTCGTGAGCGCTCGCACCGGCTCTGGTCTCGAGACGCTGAAAGATACGATCGATTCGCTGTTACCTAAGCCCAGCGAAGAGATCCGGGCCTTGGTGCCGTATGCGCGTGGAGATCTCATCAATGCGATCCACCAAGGTGGGCAACTATTAACTATTGAGCACACAACGGAAGGTTCTGTGGTGCATGCCTTAGTCCATCCTGAACTTGCTGGACAGTTAAAGGAGTATTACGCGTGAGTGACCGAGCAATGCCATGGCCTGGTTTTGTGAACGCGAGAACATTGGCAGGTATTCAGGTATCTGGGGGAGTAATCCGCGACGGCGCGCTATTTCGTACGGAACGGGCAGGACTTCACTCGAAAGAAACAGCAGGCACTCTGGCTGCGCTTGATGCTTCTGGGATCTCCTGCATTATCGATCTACGTCTTGGCGATGAATACGACTCTGAACTGGTGACGAAACAGCACCCGGGCTATCTCAACGTACCGATCATCTCCGATGATGGAGCCGATCACATCGGTTTACCTGAGTCTCAGGGGTTGATGTATAGCCTCATGCTCGATACCTGCGCTCACTCCTTTGTTCGCGTGCTACATGCCATCATTGCTGCCCCTTCTGGTGGGGTTATCGTTCACTGTACGGCTGGTAAGGATCGCACCGGTCTCGTCATCGCCTTGGTCCTCGGGGCGTTGGGTGCACGCGATGACGATATTGCCGATGATTACACCCTGACGCGACAGAACTTTTTGCCGTATCACGATGCCTGGATCGAATCCATTGACGATGATCCGGTATTCAAGCAGTATCTGAAAACCCACGATACAAATGCTCCGCGTGAGGCGATGGTTGCGGCGCTCGCGCATCTGGACTCGCACTATGGCGGCATTGTGGCCTACCTTGACCAGCACGGTTTTGGTACAGCAGATTGTGATGCCTTACGGGCTCGACTTACTGATATTCGGGTTCGTGCTGGAGCTTTCCTTTATCGGGGCGATTCGATCGCATTGATGGAACGTTTCCGTGGCGGCGCACATTATGTGACAACCCCTGGGGGCGGCGTCGAAGCTGGTGAAACGCTGCCTCAAGCTGCGATCCGAGAGATTCAGGAGGAGTTTGGGGTTACTGCTGAACTTGGTGGTGATCCCGTACTTCGATTGGAATATCCCGGAAGCGTCCAGGTCTTTTATCAGGCAACGACAACGGCTGTTGATTTTCAGCTCGGAGGGCCAGAAGCACTGCGCCAAGCGCCAGATAATCGCTATCTTCCACGGTGGTTCAGCACAGCAGAAGTGTCAGAACTTGAGTTACGGCCAGCAGCAGTCAAGTCGTATCTACTCTCAGATTAGGTAGCTCGCCCAATCAAGCAGGTAGGCTGTACGTATGTCTGAATCCCTCGTCGACCAGGTCTTGGCCGCGGCTGTCGAGGATCTTGGTGGGACCATGCGCGAGGGACAGCTCACGATGGCCCACAGTATCGACCATAGCCTTGAATCAGGTGAACATCTGCTGGTCCAAGCCGGTACTGGGACGGGAAAGTCATTGGGCTATTTGGCCCCAGCCTTGGTTCATCTCACGCAGAACCCCAACAGCCGAGTGGTCGTGGCGACTGCGACGCTTGCGCTCCAAGCT
>JBOFIQ010000011.1:0-2091 GCA_051650245.1 Propionibacteriaceae bacterium
TTGACGTTTTCCACAAGGAGAGCCAGAACTTCTTCCCCTGACAGGGGTGTAGGGAATAAAGTACCGACATGCGACGCAACGAAGCAGGTCAATCTCTGAGTATCTTCACTGTACTGAGCATTGTTGCGCTCATCCTCATTGCCGGAATTGCCACAGATGGCGGAGCCAAGATTGTCGCAACGCGGCAGGCTCAGGCGGCCGCATATGCTGCTGCCCGGAGTGCTGCTGATGCTGGCGCGACGTCGCGGATTGCTGGTCGGGTAGATCCAGCAGCAGCGATGAAGGCTGGGCAACATACTCTTGACGTTCATGGCGTCAGCGGAACTGTCGTCGTACAGCGCGATGGCTCAGTCGTCGTGACGACGAAAGTGAGTAAGCCCACGATGTTCTTATCTCTTGTGGGATTGCCTGAAGTGAGTGCTACGGGGTCGGCCGTCAGCGTACTTTCAGCTCAAACGCGCTAGCGTGGACCCATGTCTAGTTACTTTGACGTGTACCCCGATCACCCACAGCAGCGATCGCTGCACCAGCTTGCGGAGATCGTGCGCGGGGGAGGCGTCATTGCGTATCCCACCGATAGTGGCTACGCCTTGGGCTGTGCCCTGTCGAATCGTGATGGCCTTGACCGGATTCGCACGATTCGGCAATTAAAGGAAACTCACCACTTCACGTTGATGATTCGCCAGTTTGTTGACTTGGGTCAATACGTCGAGCTTGGTAATGCCCAGTTCCGTACGATCAAGGCACTCACGCCAGGCCCCTATACCTTCATTCTGAAAGCGACACGAGAACTACCGCGGGTCATGGTGCATCCGAAGAAGAAGACGGTGGGAGTGCGTATTCCCGACCATCACTCAGCGCTGGAACTGCTCAGCGTCTATGGCGAACCTCTCGTCTCGACGACATTGATCTTGCCCGGGGAAGATGATCCTAGAATCGACGGCTGGTCTGTGAAAGATGACCTAGACCATGTCATCGATGCAGTGCTCGATTCTGGTGATGCCGGGCATCAGCCCAGCACTGTCATTGACTGGACTACCGATATCCCCGAGATCGTCCGCGTTGGTGGAGGAGATACGGCGCTATTTGAGGACTAACGCCTATGCGCTCGGCGCGAATGTGATGTGAGAGCACTGCGGTAGGTACGAAAGACGGGGCTGCAACACGAACCTGGTATTACCGAGTAACTCCTCGCGGAGGGGCACACCATATGGCCGGATCAAGAGCATTCTCGTGTCAGATTATGATGAAGACCATGACGAATCCGCTGCTCCTACCGAGTCCTTTGCCCTACGATCTTCCTGATTTTGCCAACATCAGATTTGAGCATTTTCGGGAGGCGCTTGATGCTGCGCTAGGGCAGCAGCGCGATAAGGTTCAAGCGATCATCGATAATCCAGACGAGCCAACCTTTGACAACACCATCATGGCGTTGGAACATTCCGGGGAATTGCTCTCCAGCGTTGTCTCGACGTTCTACGCCTATGTATCGTCAGATAACACCGAAGCGATCTTGGACCTCGAAGGTGAATACACCCCAAAGTTCTCCGAACTAGGCAACTTCATCAATCTGTCTGCGCCGCTCTTCGCCCGCGTTAAGGCCGTCTATGACAGCCGGGCAGAACACGGCCTGGCCGGAGAAGACCTGGCTTTGGTCGAGCGTATCTATGAGGAAATGAGCCTTAGTGGTGCTGCCCTGAGTGATGCTGAGCGGACAAAGCTTGCAGAACTAAATACGACGATTTCGAGCCTACAAACAGAGTTTGGCAAGCGCCTACTCAATGACACCAATGATTCTGCTGTCGTGTTTGATACCGCTGAGCAGCTTGCTGGACTCTCTGCTGGAGAGATTGAAGCCTGCGCGAAAGCCGCCCAAGAGCGTGGTTTGGACGGTAAGTTCCTCGTGTCATTGATCTTGCCGACGGACCAGCCCTATCTTTCCCGTCTTGAACAGCGTGAATCGCGTCGCATGCTCTTGGACGCCTCAATGGCGCGTGGTGACCGTGACAATGCCCACAACACCAACCAGATCGTCATCGATCTGGTGCGGATGCGGGCGCAGCGAGCACAGCTTCTGGGCTACCCAACGCA
>JBOFIQ010000012.1:0-1928 GCA_051650245.1 Propionibacteriaceae bacterium
TACTTTGTCCAGCTACTTCGCGATGCCGGTATGTGCAATACCGCCAAAATGGCCGACGCGGCTGGTGTCGAGTTGAGTAGTGGCGAAACAACCGCAGAGTACGCAGCCGGAACCGGAAAAATGCGTCCCTCCTTCGTCCTTGGCTCTATCGAAGTTTCGCCGCTGTCCTTAGCGACGGCCTATGCCACCTGGGCTTCTCGTGGTATTCGCTGCGCCCCACGCATGGTCGACTCCATCGTCAAGCGTGATGGCACTGAGTTTGCGACGAACCCCAGCAAGTGCGAGCAGACGGTCAGGCCAGAGGTCGCCGATGCAGTCAATGGCTTGCTCAATAACAACATCCGGTCTCAGTTCTACTCACTGGTCAATGGTCGTCTTCCAGTAAGCGGTTCACATCCCACCTATGATCTGGCAGGAAAGACCGGTACTACCGATGGTCAGCAGACTGGCTTGTTCGTCAGCTATACCCCGGACCTCTCGACGCAGATCTTGGTCACCACGGACAAGATGCAGGACCCCTTCCTTGGAGTTTCTAAGCCTGATTTGCGAAATGCACGGCTCAAATCCGGGCGCCAGATCGATGCAGGAACGTCAATGCAGCCCACGGCAGTGGAGTACTACAAGGATGTGTTGCCGCTGACCAAGGCCAGCAAGTTCACTGCGCCAAGCTCTGATTTCATCTCGGGCAAGGACGTCAAGGTACCCACCTTGGGATGTCAGAATCTAGAAGCCGACGAAAAAGCGCTCAAAGATGCTGGCCTATCCACGCAGCGGATCACCGTTTCTTCGCAGTACCCTGCAGGAACTTACTTGTGCTACACCCCTGGTGGCGGTTCGATCATCAAGGCTGGGCAACTCGTGCAGATGCGCATCTCTAGCGGCAGCGTGCCTGCACCGGCGCCAAGTAGCAGCGCACCGGCCCCGTCCAGCGCTCCAACGTCGTCGTCTGCGCCCGCAACTTCCGCACCGGCTCCATCGGCTCCGGCCCCGTCAGCACCGAAGCCTTCCTAATGTCGAGGGTGATGCAAGCGCTAGGCGCTATTGCCGCAGTTGGGGCTGGCTGCGTTGCGTATGGCACGTTCATCGAATCGTCGATGTTCCAGCTACGTCGTTACGAGTTACCACTCCTGCCCGATGGGCATGAGCCGATTCATATCGTGCACTTCACTGATGTGCATGCGACGACTTACTACACGCGTCGTTTAGCATTCTTGGAATCGCTGGCTGATCTCGATCCTGATCTGGTTATTTCGACGGGAGATAACCATGCGTTCCCAAGCGCTGATGGACCATTGCTGCGCTCCTTGGACCGACTGCTTGATGTACCTGGCTATTTCGTTTATGGCTCGAATGATTACCAGCAGGCGGGCTGGAAGAATCCGCTGACCTATCTGAGCGGCAAGCGCTCGACTGCGCCGCGTGAAGCCCATACTGACGTGCTGCGGGACAACTTTGAGGCACGTGGCTGGACCTATCTTGCACAGCGTCGCGACATCATCACGATCAAGGGCACCACGATTGAGCTACGCGGCACTGACGATGCCCACATTAATCGTGCTCATTATGACGACGTTGCAGGACCAGCCAGCCCTGGGGTAGATCTCTCCTTGGGCCTAACCCATGCCCCTTACGTTGGGGTTCTTGATGCGATGGCTCGTGATGACGTCGATCTTCTCGTTGCTGGGCATACCCACGGCGGTCAGGTCTGTATCCCAGGCTACGGCGCGATCGTCTCCAACTGTGACCTTCCGCCGAAACTAGCCAAGGGGCTATTCACCTGGCAGGGGATGCAGGTAGAGATCTCAGCTGGGCTTGGCTTCTCGCCTTTCGCCCCGTTCCGGTTCGCTTGTCCACCAGAAGCAAGCCTTATCACGCTGACCAGTTCCTGACACCAATTTCTATTTCACCCTCCCGATGGGTTATGATCG
>JBOFIQ010000013.1:0-14127 GCA_051650245.1 Propionibacteriaceae bacterium
GGAAACCGCGCTCCAATTCCACATCGCCGGGGTACTCGGACTGCTGTTCAACCGGAATCGTATTGACGTAGTCTGTTGTCGTCAGGCTAGGGAGCCCAATCCGCTGCTCACGCGAATGCTCAAGCATCTTCAACATGACATAACGGGCACGGTTAGTTCCGTCGGCCTCGATCATCTGATCAAGGGAATCGAGCCATTCTTGCGTCTCTTCAGGATCAGTATCCGGAAGATTCGTCGGCATGCCATTGATCATGGGGCCCGGCTTCTCGCGTGGGATCACGCTACCTCTTTCTCTCGCGGTGACAAGTTTTATTGTCTCGCACGATTGCTGCTTTTGCAGGAAGAACGTGTGGTAAATCCCACATTTTGACCCAGGCGAACAAAATGCCCTCCGCGGTAAACCCCGGGTCACAGACCAAAAACTGTCACTTTTACCCCAAGAACTAGTGGAACTGGACAGATGAATAGCGAACCAACTAGAGAAACCTCTGAAAAAAAGTCGTAGGATTCCAACAAAGGAAGAGGAACAATGACACCGACAGCCGCATCGAGCGTGATGACGAAAAAAGAACGTGCTGCCTTCGCCAAGCTCGTTGCAGCCCAAACTGCCGCCATTACTACAGCCACACTTGCCGCGATGGATACTCGCCATGCCTGGTTCCGCGACCTTGATGCCGAACACCGCAGTTGGATCACGCTGGTTGCTCGCGCCGGTATCGATGGGTTTACCGACTGGGTGAACACACAAAGCCAAGTAACCCCTACTGATGTGTTCTCCGTAGCACCACGCAGCTTGATGCGTAAGGTCTCGCTCCAACAAACAGTTGAGCTCATCCGCACCACCATCGACGTCGTTGAAGCTGAGCTCATCAACAGCCTGCCAGATACTGACCGTAGCCTCATTGAGAAAGCGATCCTGCTCTACAGCCGTGAAGTGGCCTTTGCCGCCGCTGAGGTCTATGCCCGGGCCGCTGAAGTCCGTGGCGCCTGGGATGCCCGTCTCGAAGCGCTCGTCGTCGATGCGATCATCCGTGGCGAAGCCGATGAAACTGTTGTCTCACGTGCATCCACACTGGGCTGGGCCGCGAGCACCCCCGTCTGTGTCGTGATGGGGAACTCCCCCACCGCTTCGGAAAGTCTGCTCGAATCGGCCCGTCGCGCGGCTACCAAACTGGGTTTCGACGTCTTAGCTGCCATCCAAGGTGATCGCCTCATCGTGATCCTTGGCGGAGAACAACTCACAACGAATTCCTCTGCGGTATCTGCTGTGTCCTCCTTGCTGGATTACTTCGCCCCAGGGCCGGTGATCGTCGGGCCAGTCTGTAGCTCACTTGTGACCGCTACCGCATCGGCTCGCGACGCTGTGGCTGCTTTCCGCGCTGCCCCCGCTTGGGCTGAAGCACCCCGCCCAGTCAGTGCCACAGAGTTGTTGCCAGAACGTGCACTATCGGGTGATGGACGAGCCCGCCGCGAACTCGTCGATACGCTCTTTGCTCCGCTAGTCGATGCTGGTGGTGACCTCTTAGAGACAGCCATCGCTTTCTTCGACAACTCTGGCTCAGTTGAAGGTACCGGACGTGCGTTATACGTCCACCCCAACACGGTTCGCTACCGCCTCAAGCGCATCCATGAAGTCACTCGCTATACCGTGACCGATGCCCGCGACGCCTATGCCATGCGCATGGCGATTAGCTTGGGTCGGCTCCTACCCAAACAACATCCCAACGCTGACGGGCATACCCCAGCTCGACTTGGTTTGTAACTATCCCACAAGTTTTCTTGGCTAAAATTCGTCCGCGCCTCTCCCCCTCAGGCACACTGGAATGAGAGAAGGTGATGTATGTGTTTGCCATAGTTGCTCCTGGCCAAGGTGCCCAGACCCCAGGTTTCTTGTCGCCCTGGCTCGAACTGCCCCATGTCAGTGAGGGCCTAGATGCGCTGAGCGCTGTCGTGGGTAGTGATCTACGCGCCTACGGCACGACCGCTGATGCCGATACCATCAAGGACACAGCGGTCGCGCAACCGCTGCTCGTCGCGGCCGGTGTTCTCGTCGCACGAGAGTTGTTAGGTTCCGACGAAGCTCGCCCAGATCTCGTCGCTGGTCACAGCGTTGGCGAAATTGGTGCAGCAGTGATTGCTGGTGCGCTCAATGTTGATGATGCCATGGTCTTTGTCCGCGAGCGTGGACGGGGCATGGCTAATGCCGCCAAACTCACCGCCACGTCGATGACGGCCATTATTGGCGGCGATCCCGAGGAAGTACTCGCGGCAATCGCTGCCTGTGGTCTCACCGCAGCCAATTACAACGGCAAGGGCCAGATCGTCGCGGCCGGCACGGTAGAGCAGCTAGCCGCATTCGCAGAGCAACCGCCACGGCGTACTCGCTTATTCCCACTTTCGGTTGCGGGAGCTTTTCATACCCACCACATGGCTCCTGCGGTTGAACAGCTCACAGAGCTAGCCGCCACCTTCTGCCCCACCACGCCACAGGCTTTACTCCTGTCGAACGCCGACGGTGCAGTCGTCGCAGATGGTGCTACTTACCTCGAACGCCTTGTTGCTCAGGTATCGCTACCGGTGCGTTGGGATCTGTGCCTCGATACGATGGCTGCGCAAGGTGTGACAGGCATCGTGGAGCTAGCCCCGGCAGGCACCTTAACCGGAATAGCCAAGCGCAATCTTGACGGTGTAGAACTCTTCGCGCTCAATACTCCCGATGAACTTGCTGAGGCACGTTCCTTCATGGCTAGCCATAAGAAGTAACCGATGATTCACGTCGATACTCCGCAGCGCTTCTCTCGGCTTCTATCGGTGGGTGGATACCGTCCGGAGCGCGTTGTCACGAATGCTGACCTCATCGCGATGGGGCTAGAGTCCACCGATGACTGGATCGTGCAACGTACCGGTATCCATGAGCGACGCTGGGCTCAACCCCATGAGTCAGTGAAATATATGGCGACGGCTGCTGCCCAGACTGCGCTGGCCCGGGCTGGCCTTGATCCCAGCAGTATTGACGTGGTGATCGTGGCGACGGTATCGCATTACAAGCAAACCCCCGCCCTTGCTCCCGAACTCGCCTACGAGCTTGGTGCTACGACTGCTGCCGCATACGACATCGGGGCTGGATGCGCCGGTTTCTGCTACGGCGTTGGCCAAGCTGATGCTCTTGTCCGTGCAGGCGCAGCTCAGCATGTCCTCGTAATCGGCGCAGAGCGGCTTATGGACTTCATTAATCCGCTCGACCGCTCCACCGGATTCCTCTTCGGTGACGGTGCTGGCGCAGTGGTTGTGGGGCCATCGCAGCACCCAGGTATCAGCAAGACGATCTGGGGCTCAGACGGTTCTCGCTGCGACGTCATCACGAACACTGCCACCTGGCAAGATGCCTTCGCCACGCAGGAATGGCCCTGGATCACGATGGATGGACAGCCAGTATTCCGGTGGGCAACGGGCACTATCGCTCACCGCAGTCACGATATTCTCTCTGCGGCTGGGATCACCCCGGAAGAACTTGACGTCTTCATCCCCCACCAGGCAAATAACCGCATCATCGACTCGATGCTGCGGCACCTACACTTGCCGGAGTCAGTCACTGTCGCGCGCGACATTGCCTACCTCGGTAATACCTCGTCAGCATCAATCCCGCTGGCGATGGAATCGATGTTGGACAAGGGTGAGGCCACCGCTGGCCAAACTGCACTCCTTGTCGGTTTCGGCGCTGGTCTGGTCTATGCCGGGCAAGTCGTCGAGCTCCCCGATAACACGCCAGCCGACGTGCCAACACCGTTGATCAACACATGCCATGAGGCACTACGAAAGGACCATTCATGACCACCGAAGAGATTCGCGCTCAGCTTGCACAGATCGTCAACTCTGTTGCGGGCAAGAACCCTGATGAGGTTCAGCTTGATAAGTCATTCACGGATCAGCTCAAGGTCGATTCGCTCGAGATGATGGACATCATCTACGGCGCGGAAGAGCAGTTCGGCGTTGAGATTCCTGATTCTGAGGCCAAGAACCTCAAGACCGTTGGCGACGCTGTTGCCTACATCGAGAAGGCCCTCGCGGCCAAGTAAGGGGCATTTCCATGACCACAGTCGTCGTGACCGGCCTTGGCGCCGTCACTCCTCTCGGCAATTCGGCTCCAGAAACCTGGGCCGGGATGCTGGCGGGACGCTCCGCCACCGTTCGGCTCACCGACGATTGGGTCGAGCCGCTCCCGTCGAAGATCGCCGCACCGGTGAACTTCGACTACACCTCGGTTGTTGAGCCCCATGTCGCGCGCAAGATGGATCGTTCACAGATCTTTGCGCTCGCTGCGGGGCTTGAGGCCTGGAACGATTGTGGACTTGCTGATACCGATGTCGATGGTGACCGCCTTGCGGTGACGATCGGCACCGGAATCGGCGGTCTGCACTCGTTCCTGGACCAATGGGATATCCAGAAGGATAAAGGCGCACGTCGCGTGAGCCCTTATGCCATCCCCATGCTCATGGCCAATGGCCCAGCAGCAACGCTGGGTTTGCGTATCGGTGCCCGCGCCGGTGTGCATACGCCTGTTTCTGCCTGCGCTTCATCTAATGAGGCTATTGCCCATGCACTCGACATGATCCGTCTTGGTCGAGCTGATGTGGTGGTCGCTGGTGGCACCGAAGCCGTCATCCATCCTTTTGCTATGGCCGCGTTCGCCAATATGCAGGCACTCTCACGAAATAACGATGACCCTGAGCACGCATCGCGTCCTTGGGACGAACATCGTGATGGTTTTGTCCTCGGTGAAGGTGCCGCAGTGCTCGTGCTCGAAACAGAAGAACATGCCCGAGCGCGCGGTGCCCGAATCTATGCTCGCCTCGCCGGTGCTGGTATTAGTGCTGATTCTCATGACATGGTTGCCCCTGACCCGTCTGGGCGCGGGCAGGCCACCGCAATGGCGGCTGCGCTCAAGGATGCCGATCTTGTCCCAGACGAAATTAAGCACGTGAATGCCCATGCAACCTCGACCCCCACTGGCGATGGCACAGAGGCTCATTCCATCCGTACTGCTCTTGGCGATGCCACAGATGGAGTGATCGTCACTGGCACGAAGTCTATGACTGGGCATCTCCTTGGCGGTGCTGGAGCTTTGGAATCCTTGGCAACGATCATGGCGCTACATGAGCGGAAAGTACCGCCGACGATCAACCTGGAAAGCCCCACCCCTGGTCTTGATATTGATATTGCCCGTGAGGTTCGTGACCTTCCTAGCGGCACTATCGCTGCGATTAATAACTCCTTTGGTTTTGGCGGGCATAACGTCGCATTGGCGTTCACCAGCGCATAATTGCCATGACAACGCCTGGGCAAACGCTTAGGCTTACCCCATGCCCCTTGACATCAGCATCACCGGCGCCGGTCCAACCGACGCCGGTGCTGCACGTTCCTGGGGCGTTGACCTTGATGATGTCCTCACAGCTCACGATGCTCGCTGCTTCCTCGCTGAACAAGACGGGCACTGTGTTGGAGCAGCGGTCGTGGAGAATCTTGGCCGGATCACACTGACCCACCTCGATGCAGTCTCCGACGACATCGCAGAAACGTTGGTCAATCGGTGTATCACGTGGGCTGGCCCTGGACTTGATCTATGGCGTGGGGATGGTCCCGGTGTTCGTTATCCACACGAGTTCTTTGCTGCAATTGGGTTCGCACAAGCGCAATCTGGCTGGGTCCGTCCTTGCGCTACCGCACCCGCGATTGTGATTAATCTTGCGGCAGGTCGGGCAGTCAAACCGGTCTGGATTAATCGCCAAGGAACCATCACCTACGACATCGGTCAGGATGAGTTCGTCAAGATAGGTCCGCTCCATACTGATTTTTGTCCAGAAACTATTACGCAACGGTTGGAATGGCTGACTCACTACGTCACGGTCCCGCTCCCCCTTGGGTATGGGCACGATGGAGCACATGTATGGCTCCATACTCTGGGGGTTCCGGGCTTCTCAGCGATTGAGGATCGTTTTGGGCATAGCAGCGCCATCATTGCTGAATTAGGCCGATCTTTACGACACTTCCACGACGTGCTTCCCGTGGCTCAGTGCCCCTGGCTTTGCGAGGATGCGCAATCTCTCCCCCGACAATTTACTCCTGATCTTGTCGTCTGCCACGGTGATGCCGCCAACCCGAACTGGGTATTCAATGCGCAGGGGGAAGGTATCGGAGCTATCGACGTCGGCGCATGTGGTGTCGGTGATCGTTGGTATGACCTAGCCGACGCGATCCGCAGTCTCACACGCAATTTTGAGGCGGTGCCGAACCGTACCCAGATCTTCCTCGATGCCTACGGCATAGAACTCGACGAAGCAAAGCTGGAGTATTTCTCCAGTTAGCCAGCTCGGTGTAGCCAGCGCACCGGAGCGTCATCACCGGCATAGCGGAATGGTTCGAGCTCGTCATCCCAGGCGCTACCAAGCAGATCTGCAAGCGAATCGAGGATCGGCTTCCCGCCGAGGGCTTCTGCCACGATTGCAGCTTTGATGCGATCTTCGGGGATCACGATGTCACCGTGCTGACCGATCTGGGCCTGGAACACGCCTAGTTGTGGGGTGTAGCTGTAACGCACACCATCACATCCAGGTGCTGGTTCCTGAGTAACTTCAAACCGTAGCTGCTGCCAACCACGCAATGCCGATGCAACTTTTGCTGCCGTACCGGGTGCTCCCGCCCACGACAGCTCAGCTCGATAGCTACCCCGCTGTGCTGGTTGCGGGGTCCACTCTAGATCTACGCGCGCGCCAAAAGCACCGCCAACGGCCCACTGAACGTGTGGGCACAGCGCCGACGGTGCGGAATGGATGTACACGACACCCTGTGTTGAATTCATTTCCCCTCCTGGCTGAGCAGTGCCTTCCCCAGCAATCTCAATCCAGTAAGAGAGGTCCTATTACAGCACAGCATGTGCTGTAACGGTAGGTAGTTAGCGAGTAAACATCGCTGCGGGATAGCGTTCCCAGAAAGGCAGCACTCCCTCAACAGCCCGATTCATCATGGCGAGCACATCCTTGCCATACGCGCCGAGCGCAACATACTCCTCAGCAGTGACCCATGCGAGATCGTGCGACTCCCCCTCAGCCAACCCATGACGCGGTTCACCATCGGCAATCAATACCCACTTCATATCCGAGTGAAAGTGCTCATCACTGATCTGGTGGGTCGAGAGAAATGCCGGAGCCGGATGGGGCACGTCATAGCTGTTGGCAGTGATCGGAGCCAGCGCCTGACACACGGAGAACTGGTCTACATCAAAACCAGTCTCCTCCAGTATCTCGTGAAGCAACCCCTGCCATGGATCTTCAGTATGCTCAATATGACCACCAGGCTGAAGCCAAAAATTAAGCTTCTTGTGCAAATGAACGAGCATGCGCGGGGCATCCTGGTCCAGGCGAAAGATCATGGCCGAGGCGGTGATGTCATGTCCACCTGGCATGGTGTGTAAGTGCGGCATTTATCTGTGCTCCGCATCGTGCTCCGGAGCGGCGCCAGGCCAATAGGTATTAGCGTTCAATCGGCTACCAAAGATTGCTTGCCCCACCCGCACGCAGGTTGAGCCGTGCGCGATAGCTAGTTCAAAGTCTCCTGACATCCCCATAGATAGCTCGTCCCAGCCGCCACCGTCACGATCACGCAAAGCTAGCTGCACCTGCTTCATCCGGTCAAAGCACGCAACAATACGATCTTCATCGCTGGTGAATAATGCCAGCGTCATCAGTCCACGTACCTTCAACGAGTCAAAGGCCTGCAACTCCTTGGTCAAAGCAAGTACCTGGTCTGGGTCTGCACCAAACTTTTGTGGCTCGGCAGATGAATTCACCTGCACAAGGACATCTAATTGCCGACCTTGTGCGTGTAGCCGCTTATCGAGTTCACGCGCCAGATCAAGGTTGTCGAGCGCTTGAAACTCATGGGCAAATCGCGCTACATACTTGGCTTTATTCGTCTGCAGATGACCAATAACGGCCAGTTCGATGCCCGTACCTGCAAGTTCTTCGGCTGTGGTTTGTGCCTCTTGGACCTTATTCTCACCGAAACGCTGATACCCCGCCGCATGTGCCTCACGGATTGCTGCTGTTGGCATCGTCTTAGAGACCGGTAGGAGCCTGATAGTGCCTGGATCTCGGCCAGCAGCGATAGCGGCTGCCTGGATTTGAGCTTCAACGGTACGGAGGTTCTGTGCAATGCTCACCAGATCAGCCTATCTATTCCTTATCGCGTGTTTAACGCTGAGCCCTGCGCTTCTCACCAAGACGCTTCAACTCCCGACGCTCCCGATCAGATAACGAGGCAAGGCTACCGCTGGCGATCTTGTCGAGAAGGAAATCCATCCGCTCTTGATCCGCCTGGCGCTGTTTGGCCTCCTTAGCGGAACGCTCCCACGTTTGCTGGACCGCAGTCTTGCGCTGACGCCGTGGTAGCCACGCCACCTCACATAGATAGCCAAGATTGGCTGCCACCAGTAGCGAGCCCAGCAGACCAACCGCCAAGATCAGCACACCGGCGTAGTAGCCGTAGCTGATGAACTGTAAGACGTCGATAGCAATAAAGATCAAGCCGACGCCCCACGCTGGAATCCCACCAAAGAAAGGACGATTCGGCGCATCAAGGATGAAGAGCAAAACTAGAATCAAACCAACCAAGTCGAAACCAGCAAGCGTCGCGCCTGGTAAGAGCAGCGTCGATACCACACCACCAAGGGTAAGACAGGCCCAGATTCCCGCAAAGAGTAGTGCCATCTTGGTCCGGCCAAGTGCGGCTTCAATCTCTTTGCCGAAATACCACAAGAACCCGAGGTTCACTGCACTCCATAGCGATACGGGTTGGGCGAGCGGCCATAACAGCAACCGCCATGCTTGTGGCAACCATGCCGATGTGAGTGCAAGCCGCCACCCCAGACGCGGTGGTACGGCGGTCAGCACCATCCCTACGATGCCCACACCGACCGCGAGGATCGTGGTCGTCGCATCTAGACGCCCAAGACGAAACCATGACGTTGCATTCTTCTTCATCGGGTCTTCTCCTTAGGGCCAACGAGCAGCAATTGAAATGACGCCAGCAGATGCGATGACAGCGCACAACAGTCCAATCCAGATGAACTGGTCTGTGGTTTCTTTTTCCTTCTTCTCGTAACCCACAGATGAGGCGATCTTCTTGTAGGCATTTTGCAGTTCATCTGCCGATGCAGCATCGAGCTTTTCTCCACCAGAAATATCGGCAATCTGTTTAAGCTCATAGTGATTGACCGGGACGTAGTTCTTTTGCCCATTCTCACTCAGAATGTATCCGCTAGCGGTGCCATAGGCGATGGTGTAGATCGGGATTCCCTTCTCCTTGGCAAGCCGGGCCATATCGCGAGATGAGGGGGGTACGTTACTGGTGCCATCCGAGAGCAATACGATCACACCGTTTGGTTTGTCATCGGGATTGTTCGGGTCAGTCGGCATATTCTCAATCGCGTTCAACGATTGCTCAATACCGGCACCAATTGCTGTCGATGTGGCCAGTTTTAGCTGATCGATCGCATTCTTGACTGGTGTATGGTCCGTTGTTGGCGGGACCACAAGCTTGGCAGTACCGGCGAACGAGACCAGTCCCACGTTAAATCCATCCGGCATCTGATCAACAAAGCCCTTAGCGCCTTCGCCAGAAGCCAGCATTCGGTTCGGCTGCACATCTTCAGCCTTCATCGATAAAGAAACATCGAGGGCAAGAATAATCGTAGCCCGTTCGCGTGGAACGAGGACATAGCCCTTCGGCCTGGCATAGGCCAAAACCAGCGAAGCAAGCGACAGTACTGCAGCGGCAACTGCTACGTGCCGTTTCCAAAGGTGTTCTCGTGGCAAAAAGCGCAAGAATGCCTCGTTACCGCTGCGCCGTGACTTTGCTCGTCCCAAACCAAGTAGAACTATGTAGAGCGCCAGAATTGCCACCAGCAACAACATCCACCATAGGTGCCAAGGAGCCAAAAACTCCGTAGGGATAGTTACCATTACGGCCACCTCGCAGCCATCATCACAGCAGCCAAAGCAGCAAGTACGCCAAAGACCAGACCGAATCCAGCCCAGCGCGCCGTCACTTCCTTGTCTACCTCTTCATAGCCCACCTTCGTCTGTAACGAGGTATAGGTCTTCTCCAAGGCTTTCTCGCTCGTTGCAGTAAGTAATTCCCCACCGCTGATCGTTGCGATCTTCTCCAATCGTTCGGTATTAGGCGGAACTATTTGGCGCGTTCCATCAACATCGACATATCCGGTTTGAGTACCGTAAGCCACGGTAAAAATCGGGATGGAGAGTTTGCGCGCTTCCTGCGCTGGCAGCTCTGGGTCTTCACCCAGCTCTTCTCCTCCTATCTCACCACCATCAGAAAGCAGCACAATCGACGCTGGCGCTGGAGATTCATCATCGCTGCGCGGAGCCAGCCCAACCGCATCCACGGCAAGCCTGAGTGCATCACCAAGTGCCGTTGATTCCTTTGGCTCAAGCTTCTCGATGGCGGTTAATACCACGGCTCGATCTGTTGTTGGTGCAACGAGTAATGAACTGCTGCCAGCCAACGACACAACGGCGATGTTGTAGCTCGACGGCATAGATTTCACGAGTTCCGTCGCAGCTTCCTTCGCCGAATCAAGGCGATTAGGTGCAACGTCAGTTGACGACATTGACAAACTAGTATCAACGACGATGACGACTGTGGCTCGCTCGCGCGGGACATGATCTTTGCCCAGCGGAATCATGAAGGCAATCGTCAGCGTCAAGATCGTAAGCAGGCTCAGCACAACGGCGAGGTGGCGCAACCACTTCTTCTGCGTACTCATGACCTTGGCAAGTACTGAGGTATTGGTATAGCGAATTGAATGCTTAGAACGTCGCTTGGAAGCGAAAATGTAAAAGGCAATCCCAGCGGGGATAAGGAGCAAACATAGTGCCCGCATCGGATAGCGGAATCGCCGTGGCCAAAGCCAACTCAAGGAACCGAATAGCTCGATCATTTCGCCACCCCCTGAGGTGGTTGATGAATCATTGCCGCGGTGCGCTTATAGGCCAACACGAAACGCGCAATATCGGTCACCCAATCTCGATCTGTGCGCAATTGGAGGTGTCCTACGCGCGCTCTGGTCATGGCTGCCCGGATTCGTGCTCGCTGAGCCGCCGATGCCTGATCTAACCGCTGACGAGCCTGAGGGTCAGCAGTATTGACGTAGCGTTCAAAATCTGTTTCTGGGTCGCGGATCAAGATCTCCCCCATATTGGGAAACTCCAGTTCTCGCTTATCGACGACCTCGATACACAACACCTGGTTACGCACGCCCAATCGTCGCAATGGACGTTCCCATTCGGGAGGAACCGATGGGTCAAGCTCAACATCTCCAGGCGTGAGGAAATCCGACACGATAACCCGCATACCACGACGACGCTGCATCCTATTGAGCTGATCGATCCCATCGGCAAGCTCATATGGACCGGTGGTGTTGTCGGAGACAATCGGTTCGGTCAGCATGGATCGCAGTAGCCCATAGAGCGCGGTGCGGCCTGAGCGTGCAGGGAGACGTCGAATCTTATCTGGAGACATGAGCATGCCACCGAAACGATCCCCCTGCTTTTGCGACAGAAAACCCACTGTGGCGATAGCGGCAATACCAAGATCGCGCTTGGTAACACCTTCAGTGCCCCAGTTCATGGAAGGGGTGCAGTCCAAGAGGCCCCAGACTTCTAACTCCCGATCAGCGATCGTGTCACGTACGTGGGGAACAGTTGTACGCGCAGTAACTGGCCAGTCCATTTTGCGAACATCATCTTGGCCGGGTTGGTAAATCCGCGCATCATGAGTATCGCTACCTGGACCAGGAACAAGACCTGCATGATCGCCTTGAAGAAAGCCTTCAAGACGACGAACCACCGTAAGTTCCAGCCGTCGTAGTGCGGCTTCAGGAGCCAGTTTATACAGCGGGATCGTCGCGGTTTTTGGAGCGCTCACGATCGACGCCACTGCCCCCGATTCTGGGGACGTCGGCGCTTCAAAGTTGGGCTGCTGCGACATACTCAAGCTCAGACCGAATAGCCCTGCTGCGGAGACTGTTGCTGCGGCGGGTACTGCGTACCAGGCTGGACCGGATACTGCTGCGGCTGCTGCGGCATACCTGGCTGTGCTGGGTATTGCTGCGGCGAACTAGGTTGCTGGGCTTGCTGCTGACCATTCCACACAGGTGTTGGCGGAGGCACCATGGCGACAATGCGCTCGATGACCTGGCGGGGATCAACATTGTCTGCGACAGCATCAAAGCCCAACACGAGTCGGTGTGCCATGACATCTTGGGCGACAGCTTGAACATCGGTCGGCAGGACGTAATCTCGGCCATGAATCAAAGCCAAGGCCCGCGATGCGGCAACCAAACCCAGCGTGGCGCGCGGCGAGTTACCAATCTGGACAACATTTGCCAGATCTGGCATACCGAAATCGGCAGGGTTACGCGTTGCCAAAACCAAACGCACGATGTACTCAGCAACGAGGTTATGGACGAATACCTGTGACGCCATGTCTTGAAGCTCGAGAAGCGTGTTCGGAGCAAGGATCTGCTTGGGCTCGGGGGGTGCAATCGACATTCGGCGAAGAATCTCAAACTCTTCATTACCGCGCGGATATGGCACGTCGATCTTGAGCAAGAAACGATCTCGCTGAGCTTCAGGAAGCGGGTAGACGCCCTCTGATTCGACTGGGTTCTGAGTCGCGATCACGATGAAGGGCTTCTTCGCAGGGAATGTCTTACCGCCAATGGAGACCTGCTTTTCAGCCATGATCTCCAGCATGGCCGACTGAACCTTCGCTGGGGCGCGGTTGATTTCGTCGGCAAGAAGGAAGTTGACGAATACCGGGCCCAGCTCAATATCGAAACCATCTTGGCTGGCCTTGTAGATACGCGTACCGACGATATCGGAGGGGACCAGGTCGGGGGTGAACTGAATCCGGGAGAACTCACCACCCACGACAGTGGCGAGGGTTCGTGCGGCAACAGTCTTAGCAACACCGGGTACGCCTTCAAGCAGGATGTGACCCTTCGCCAGCAGACCAACCATAAGTTGCTCCACCATGTGCTCTTGGCCCACGATCACGCGCTGTACTTGGTCAGTAGCCTCACGGATCATCGCAGCAGCTTCAGCGATACTCATGCCTGATGGCACTGCACCGCCAAGCCCTGCTCCGCTAGCGATAGCGGATGTTACCGCTGAGGGCTGGCCCATTTGCTGATTGCTCACGCACACTCCCACATCGTCGACACGCCCTTGGGCATCTTCTCCTCCAGTCTAGCCGGGGAAAAGGGCGTTCCTTAGGGTAATAACCGCTGTGTGATCGCATTTCTTCATTGGTATTACCCCAGCTACTGGCAGAATGGACCTCGACAATAACGAGGGGGAAGGTACGCGTGACGGAGAATCTTGCCAGCGGCACTAGCGCGGCAGACCACATCAAGCTCGCAGCTTATCAACCGCTGTTACGAGAAGATCCCCCAAAAATCGGTGATTTTTGGCTTGATGCTCGCGCTGATGCGATGACTGCAGGCGTGGTTTATACCGGCCATGATGCAGACAACGTATCCGTCTTGCTTGTCCTCCTCGCAGAAGGGGCTGCCGACGATCGTGCCGCACGAGACCGTTTTAGCGGTGCTGTCAATGAACTCGATATCGATACCGTCGTAGCGCGCGGTGGCGATGGCCAAGATGAGGGCAGGTTAGGGAGGAAATATCGTCACGAAGACGATGACCCTACCGAACCTAATGATCTTCCGCTGGCCCCCTGGGTAGCTCTACGCAATGATGGTTCTGTCGCTGGGGTTGCAGAAGGACGGCGTCTCTTAGAGCGTGTTGATCTTTCCACATTGTCACAACTTGGCTCCCCTACTGGCCCTGATTATCAGCTTCCGTGGGTTGATAAAACCCAACCCGGACGTTGGCGGTTATGGCCAATGCCGTGGCCAGGTCGTCATGATCGCGCAGGTTGGGTCACGCTCGCAGTGTCATGGCTGTTAATGATCGCCATTGCAGCAGTAGCCGTGTTGATAGCGGTGATCTTATTCCGTCAGCTCCCCCCGACCCCACCTCCGCCGCC
>JBOFIQ010000014.1:0-1943 GCA_051650245.1 Propionibacteriaceae bacterium
CCATTCGTCCTGTGCCGCGTTGTCTTTCGAGAGCGGTGTCCTGGCGCGGACAATGGCGCGTGTCTTGCGGCTGAATCGCCGAGCCATCGACGTGTTGTACGCCGTGACCAGAGAATTGCTGTGCGGGTCCATCTCCATGCAGTAGGCGCCATACCGCACGGTGCCGGTCTCGGTCTTGCCATGCCTCGGCGGCATGTGGATTGCCAGCCGGTCAATCTCCCCGCGCTGTACCGCGTCCAGATGTTCGCAGATCGCCTTGATGTGTTTTGCCTCAGCCGTCCAGCCGGGCGGGAGTGTCTGCCGGAGGTAGTCCTGATATCCGGCGAGATGCTGAGCCCCGGTGTTAGTCGCCGGGCTCGGCTGCCGCGTTGAGAATCTGAAGCGTTGTAGTCGCAATCGCGTCATAGAGCTTAGCGAGGGCAGCTGCGTTCTGCTGTTCCCTGTACTTGGCATCGTGTGCTGTCCTTGCTATGCCTTGCATAGCCTTGATGTTGTCCGCCAGCAGGTCAACCAGCATGTCGTCTAGTTGCGTCTGCTGCTGAGTTTGCGTATTTGCAAGCGCTTGCAGTTGCGTGTCGGTCATGCGCTTGCGGATGCGCATCACCGTCGAGTCAGGCAGGCCGTAATGCCTCGCGATGTCTGACTGTCGCTGTCCCGCAATAAGCGCCGCTTGGATGGCGGCCTCGAGCTCGCCGTCTATCTTTCGTCCTTGTCGTGATTCCATGACCTTATTGTGCCTTATACATCGACCGTACGTAATGGATGGTGCCATGGCAGCGGTAGCAGAGAGGCAACAGATCTGCATCCTCCTCGCCACCGAGGCGGGCATATGTCAGGTGATGCACGTCTACCTTGTACCGATCCCGTGAGACTCCGCACCTGGCACAACATCCCGAGTGGGCATCGAGGATGCGTTGCCGTGTCACTCGCCATCGAGCCGATCGCATGTACCGCTTGACGTATGAGCGATAGTGCTCGGCAATATCGAGCGGGCTGTGACCTAACAGCTTGAGCCGTGACACGTTGTGATGCCACGGCTCCTGCATGTCAAGCGATATCGTCGCGTTGTCCATTGGTCTCGTATGAGCTGTCAATAGCACGGCATACCGTCGCGCAATACCCGATGATGAGTACGCCGATGGCCAGCATCGCGAGTGCCGTTGCGCCGATGATGATAAGCGCCCACGTCAGCATTTGTCGTCATCCATCTCAGTGATTTGCTTGCGCCACTCTCTCCACACTACAGTCCACCGGATGTACTGTGAGGGGGTGAGCATAACTTGCCACGAGCCGAGGTATAGTGTGTCGATAAGTTGCTCCAGGACAAAACTCCCGAACGCCTGGCAATCATGCTTAAAAACATCCGTGCCCGTCGCGCGCATCACGCGCTCGGATTCGGGGTCGTCTTCATCAACGTTGACCAACTCGACAAAGCATCCCTCCGTCCACTGCATTTTGCGGACTTTGCAACCATAGGACATTGCGTAGGTTACGCCATGCCCAGTAATCGGCAGCCATGCGTTAGGCATGACGTCGTCTGTCTTAAACGCCATACCGAGACTGATACAGTCCATCACCATGTGTCGATGTGCATCTACCTTGTCGGCTGTCTTGCCGACGATTGTCTCAAATCCCATCCTGCACCTCCATTGCATCCGCCATCGAGAGCAGCTGCACAAGCGTCATGCCAAGGCCGTCCGCGATGCGCTGCCCCATGGCAATCGTGATATTCCTACGCCCGAGCTCGATGTCGGTCATATACGTACGGTTGATGTCATGAGTACAGGCGAACATCTCCTGTGACAATCCGGTCCGTACTCGCATACGCCGAATGACGGCGCCCAGGCGTACGGAGTATTCATCCGCGCCATTCTTACCCTTCATCACGTGTCTCCTCGGTCCATCATGTCGAGGTGTAGCATGTGGCCCAGCTGCTTTTGTGC
>JBOFIQ010000015.1:0-2746 GCA_051650245.1 Propionibacteriaceae bacterium
TACGCACGAGTTCCAGCAAAGCGTTCTGATCTCGTCCTGAAATATCCCAGAACAGCGGCTCTTGAGCGGCTTGGGTGAAATTGGATACGCCTAAGCCCAGCAACCGTACCCCTGAGCGAAGATCAAGCGGTGTGAGCAGTTCGATAGCAACAGCGGCGAATACCTCCGCAGAATCAGTGGATCCAAGTAACGTACGCGAGCGGGTAAAGGTAGTGAAATCTGGCCAACGCACCTTCAACGTGACGGTTCTGGCAAAAAGGCGGGCCTTGGCACACCGCTGCGTAAGTTCTTGCGCATCGCGCAAGATATGGGCCTCCAGGTTGGCACGGCTAAACTCATCGACGGCATACGTGCGCTCCGTCGAGATTGATTTTGTTTCCCGCGAAGGCTCAATCACACGGTCGTCTCGGCCAAAAACCAACTCATGCAAGCTCTGGCCCCAACTCTTACCCAAAGCTCGAATGAGTTCGCGTTCCTCCAATAGCTGAATGTCGCGCACAGTACGCACCCCAAGCCGCTCTAACCGCTCCATCGTAGATGGGCCGATACCAGGAATCGCCCGCGCCGGAAGAGCCGCCAATGTTGCGACTTCGGTCCCAGGAACGATGAGCTTGAGCCCATCTGGCTTAGCCAGCTCAGAACCGATCTTGGCCATCAATTTGGACGTGCCGATCCCTACTGATGCTGTAAGCCCGCCCGTTGCTTCAGCGACATCGGCACGCAGCCGCTCACCTACCTCACGATAAGCCCGGTAACGCGATAGTTCGTCATGTGGATCTACTGGTGCAAGCCCGAGCCCCAGTTCCGCAAGATCCAGGTAGGCCTCATCAATAGAGAGCTGCTCAACTGTCCCTAACGATCGAAGCACTGCCATCACCTGTTGCGAGGCAGCTCGATAGGCGCCAAAACGCCCTGAGAGGAAAGCTCCATTTGGGCACCGTCGACGTGCCTCAGCACCACTCATAGCCGAGCGGACGCCAAACTCTCTCGCCTCGTAGGAAGCCGTCGACACAACCCCACGTGGGCCGGTGCCACCGATAATGACTGGCTTACCCCGTAGCGATGGTTTGTCACGTTGCTCAACTGCGGCAAAGAACGCATCTAGGTCAAGATGCAGCACGGTTGGAAGAGTGCGCACAATTACCGGTTAGACCGAGATTGGCGCCCCGATGGTGGGCCAAGCCTCGTAGTGATCGAAACGAATATCGTCGAGGGTGAAATCATCGATCGCTGTGATCTGCGGATTGAGCCATAATGTGGGCAACGGCTTAGGTTCCCGGGTGAGTTGCTGGCGAGCTTGGTCCACATGATTGGTGTAAAGATGGGCATCGCCCAACGTATGGACAAACTCGCCTGGCTGTAAGCCCGTAGCCTGCGCAATCATGCACGTCAGAAGCGCATAGGAGGCGATGTTGAACGGGACGCCAAGGAAAACATCAGCAGATCGCTGATAGAGCTGACACGAGAGCTTGCCATCAGCAACATAGAACTGGAACAAGGCATGGCATGGCATTAACGCCATCTCGTCCAATTCCCCTACATTCCATGCCGACACCACAAGCCGACGTGAATCTGGGGTGGTTTTGATTAACTCAATAACCTCAGCGATCTGATCATGGGTGCGACCATCTGCGCCCAGCCATGAACGCCACTGGTGACCATAGACCGGGCCAAGATCGCCGTGTTCATCGGCCCACTCATCCCAAATAGTGCAGCCCTGTTCTTGTAACCAGGAGACGTTCGTATCTCCGCGCAGGAACCACAATAACTCTGCTTTGAAGGCCCGACGGTAGAGCTTTTTCGTTGTCATCAACGGAAAACTCTGGCTCAAATCAAAGCGCATCTGGCGACCGAATACCGACAATGTTCCGGTACCGGTGCGATCACCTTTGAGCGTGCCATTGGTGAGAATATCGTCGAGAAGATCGAGGTATTGCTTCATCGCAGGGTGCCTTGCTCTACGAGTTCGGTGACGACCTCCACCATGGCGCGGACAGCCTTACCTCGGTGTGAAATCGCATCCTTTTCTTCGGGGCTATGTTCTGCTGAAGTCCGGTCTGAACCCTCAGGAACGAAGATCGGGTCGTAGCCAAAACCGTTCGTGCCACGTGGTTCACGAACAAGGTGGCCTTCCATCGTGCGTTGTAACACCTGCTCTGTGCCATCAGGAAGGACAAGAGCCATAGCGCACACGAACCGTGCTGCGGGCTGCTGAAGATCACAAGTCTGATCAAGAACAAGCTGCATATTACGAGCATCGGTAGCGTCTGGACCGCTCCACCGAGCAGAACGGATACCCGGCATCTTATTGAGCGCATCCACTTCAAGACCCGAATCGTCCGCCAACGCTGGGCATCCTGTCTGCTGAGCAGCAACGCGAGCCTTAATCAGGGCATTTTCTTCAAATGACGCACCATCTTCGACCGGCTCTGCATAGGCCGGAAAATCATCAAGGTTTGTGACCTCACACTGGGTGCCCTGCATGATCCGCTGTAGCTCAATCAGCTTCTTACGGTTATGCGTTGCTAAGACGAGCGTAATCACTTACCAAGCGCCTTTCGCTGCATTGCGGTGATCTCAGCACAGCCTTCCAGCCCAAGATCAACCAGAGTGGTCAAGGTTGCCCGTTCAAACGGCTCACCTTCGGCAGTACCCTGCACCTCGATCAGCCGGCCGTCACCAGTTGCCACGATATTCATATCGACGTCAGCGCGAGAGTCTTCCTCATAGGCCAGATCCAGCATGG
>JBOFIQ010000016.1:0-1024 GCA_051650245.1 Propionibacteriaceae bacterium
CTTTACAGATCAGTGCCACGACCATCCATGAATTGCCGATCGCATCCATTTAATGCATATCATTGACGAGCATTCAGCCGGCATTGAAATCTGCGGCATTGCACTACTTCACGACATAAACGAAGCGCCTCGACTGCCCGCTTCTCATCGATGGCGCGTGGATTGACGGGCGATCATCAACAACATTCCCGCACATCCGGCGACAGCCGCGAGTACGAAAATGGTGACGATTCGCCGCGTAGACACCGAGGCGATCTTGTGGACGCCGCTTACCCCGTTTTCCTGTTTGCGTGCGGCGTCGCACCACAGCTTACGGAAAGTGTCCACGTCGCCGTTGAGCTGGCACACAACCAGATGGAGGATCTCCCATGACGGAATAGCCCCGGGCGCGAAGGCCTTGGCGACTGTTGTGTGACTACACCCGATAGCCCGGCTGATACTGCGAAAACTGGGTCGACCAGCCATGAAACGCAGCTCGGCCAGCTCAGCATTTAAAGGGTAGACATGAGCGTCAGGCATTATTCGAAGACTTCTTCTCTATTGCCAATTTCGTGCTGCCAAAGGCGAATCAACCAACACGGCATTCAGCCCAATCTTACGGGCCAGACGAAAATCATCTTCGGTTTTTACCGCAAATCCAATCGTCTTCATACCGGCCTGCTGAGAGTTGAAGCACTCAATAGAGCTGGGGTCCCAAAGCTCGGCATCAACTTGGGAAGCGCCGGTACCCAACGTAAACGTCTCAGAGACTGAGACATCGCGATGGAGCTCAAAGCCGGCCCATCTCCCAATGCTTGGCGCCGGCTCACACCGATGATTCAGTGCCATGTTCAAGAGGCGCTGACGAGTCATATCGCGACTTTCGGCGACTTCTAGGCTCCTCTGAGCCGCCAATGCAGTCACTTCCGCATCTGTCGAGTAGATGACTGATCGCTCTACAGCAGCCGTCTTGACCAACACCCGAGCGACTGCATCTACCAGTGGCTGAGCCGGCGCCTGTTTCAGGTCGAGGAACAGCGGCATA
>JBOFIQ010000017.1:0-5513 GCA_051650245.1 Propionibacteriaceae bacterium
GTGCTCCGCAGGGGTACTAGGACTCGAACCTAGACAAACAGAACCAGAATCTGTCGGGCTGCCAATTACCCCATACCCCTTCGCTACTGTTGTCCAGCAGCGAGGTAAAACTCTACCGAGGCTTTTGGCCTAGGTCAAATCGAATTAATGTGCTCCATTGCTTTTGGGCTACGACTAGGCAATTCATAAAGCCGCGCAATACCCCAAGCGACGAGTGCTGCGACGAGATAGACCACAATATCTCGTCCACATGCAGACCAACTCAGCGCCGTCGTTGCCCGCGCCTGCGCTACCGAGGTAAATAACAGCGCCCAGATAAATGCCACGACGTTGTTGGCGATATGGAGCGCAATTGCGGCTTCCAGCCCACCCGTGATTACCACCAAGACACCCGCAAGTACGCCGAAAGCAAAGCGATCAAGGAACAGGGCTGGGTTCTGTACCCCATGAGCTGCAGCGAAAGCCACTGCCGAGATCAGGACGGGCGGCCACCAACGCTGCGTGAAAGCGCCAATCACAGGCAGGAGAAGGCCCCGAAAAAGAAACTCCTCCGCAGCAGCCTGTAGCGGACTCGTGATGACGATAATGGCGAGGAACCAACCCCATGCCTGCCCTGGTGCGATGCGATGTATGTCCTGGGTGAGGAGATTTGCTACTCCCATGATCGCGATCGCCACGGCTGACACGATGAGCAAGAACCGCCACCGCATTCCCGGTTGGACCGAGCACACCCACTGCGGCCTCAGCCCGCCAGCCCAGCGCAAGACCACGAGCACGATGATGATGAGAACAGCAAGCCCAAGATGGGCAGCGAACATCCCCGCTGGGTGCGTGAAAGCCGCCACATCTGCCGAATACTGCCGCAGTGTTCCTTGCCGTCCCCCGCAGAGCCAGGCAATTGCCATCGCAGCTTGTGCAATAAGTGGGGTAAAGATCGCGAAGCCAAGAAAGCCTCCCACCGCCACTAAAAGCGCACGCAACCAACCCGGCTGCCCCGTATTGAGCAGTTGGTCATAGCGACATTCACGAGGCTCACGAGGCGTCGTCGCGAGCAGGTCATCAGGACGATATGGTGGCCGAATCACGCGGTTGGTTTCACCACCGTATTGCTCAGGGTGCCGATCTCTGAGATGGTCACCTGTACTTCATCGCCATCATTCATCGGACCCACACCTGCTGGCGTACCAGTCAAGATGACGTCGCCGGGGAGCAAGGTCATAAATGACGAGACGTAGCAGACTAGATCAGTGATTGACCGCACCATGAGTTCTGCATTGGCGTTCTGCACGACCTTGCCATTGAGTTCTGTGGTGAGCTGGAGTTTTCCTGCTTCTTCCACGGACAGATGTGTCACGAGCCATGGCCCCAGTGGGCAGAACGTATCGAAGCCTTTGGCCCGAGTCCACTGCCCATCACTGTGCTGTAGATCGCGTGCCGAGACGTCGTTGGCGCAGGTGTAGCCGAAGATCACCTCTTGGACTCGCTCGGCAGGAACGTCGCGACATACTCGCCCGATGACGATGGCAAGTTCGCCTTCGTAATGGAGTTCTTGAGTAACGCTGGGATAGATGATGGCGTCGTTGGGGCCAATGACTGCGGTATTGGGTTTGAGGAAGACCAAGGGCTCCTCTGGAACAGTGTTGCCCAATTCCTTGGCGTGTTCGACGTAGTTGCGGCCAATACCGATGACCTTAGAGCGCGGGATAACCGGGCTGAGGAGCTTCACTTCATCGAGATTATGACGAGCCCCGGTGTACTGAACCCGACCCGCGAGCGGATCTCCGGTGATCTCTGCAATCGTCTCAGGATGGTCTCCCCCGTCGAAGGTCAATTCCACAATGCCAAATCGAGGCTGGTTATCTACCGTGTATCGAGCAATACGCATAAGCCCAGCCTAGCCACAGAATCAGGGATAATGGCACCATGACCCATTTCGCTGTGACTGATCTCATTCGCGCTAAGCGCGATGGCGCGGTGCTCACCACCGACCACATCACCTGGTTGATCAATGCCTATACCGATGGCACTGTCGCAGATGAGCAGATGTCGGCCATGGCGATGGCGATCTTCTTCCAAGGCCTTACCCCTGCTGAACTCGACGCATGGACTGCAGCGATGATCGCCACCGGCGAGCGTCTGGATTTCTCTAGCCTGTCAGTTCCCACGGCAGATAAACATTCCACCGGCGGCGTTGGCGATAAGATCACGCTCCCCCTTGCCCCGCTCGTGGCGAGCTATGGCGTTGCAGTCCCCCAGCTTTCTGGGCGCGGGCTTGGACATACTGGCGGCACGTTAGACAAGCTGGAATCGATCCCTGGCTGGCGAGCAGATCTGACCAATGAGCAGATGTTGCGCCAACTCGATGAGGTGGGCGCGGTGATCTGTGCGGCAGGTTCTGGGCTAGCACCTGCCGATAAGAAGCTCTATGCCCTGCGCGATGTCACCGGCACGGTTGAAGCCATCCCCCTGATCGCCAGTTCCATCATGAGCAAGAAGATCGCCGAAGGGACCGCGACGCTCGTCTTGGACGTCAAAGTCGGACGCGGTGCGTTTATGAAGACCCCCGAGCAGGCGCGAGAACTCGCGGAGACGATGGTCGGCCTTGGCAAAGCCGCAGGCGTTCATACTGTTGCCTTGCTGACCGACATGGATGTTCCACTTGGTCGTATGGCAGGTAATGCCAATGAGGTTCAAGAATCCCTCGACGTGTTGGTCGGCGGTGGTCCTGCTGACGTCGTCGAACTGACCGTAGCGCTCGCACGCGAGATGTTGGCTGGAGCCGGTATTACTGGCATCGATCCGGCAGAAAACTTAGCCAACGGCAAGGCGATGGATCGCTGGCGGCGAATGATCGCTGCCCAAGGTGGAGATCCTGATGCGGCACTGCCCAAGGCACAGAATTACCAGACCGTGACCGCAGTTCGTGATGGTGTTGTTGCTGATATCGACGCGATGGGCGTTGGCCTAGCCGCCTGGCATCTCGGCGCTGGACGAGCACGTAAGGAAGATCGGGTGCAAGCCGGAGCAGGTGTCGAAACCTGTGTTCGAGTCGGAAGCACGGTCAAGGCTGGCGATCCGCTCTTCATTCTGGCAACAGATACCCCAGAAAAATTTGCTGTAGCTCAGGAACTCGTCGATGGTGCGATCACACTGGGCGACAGCGCAGCACCGCGTGGTTCAGTGATCATGGACCGGATTGCCTGATGGACATAATGCTGACCCAACGCGCAGTCCAGCGCCAGGCGATGTCACACTAATGCCATGGTCGCATCCCCGCATATCCCTGAGGTCGTGAGCAAAGCTCTACGCAAATCTTTGGAGTTGGGCTATCTCGATACCACCCGGAACGAGACAGGACAGCTTCTTGCCACTCTTGCCTCATGCTGCACCGGACCCATCGCTGAATGTGGCACGGGTACAGGCGTAGGCGCGGCCTGGCTGCGTAGCGGCGCCCCTGACCAGGTGCGGGTCATTACCGCCGAATCTGACGCAACGCTGGCTCGCTCAGCCGTTGAAGCACTCACCGGAACCGGAATCGACGTCGTTCATGCCGAGTTTTCTACGTTGGCTGAACATGGGCCATTCCATCTGATCTTTGCCGATGTCAGTTTGGCCTCTGCTGCCCAAGATCGCACAACTGCATATGAGCAACTCGTTCCCGGCGGCATGATGGTCATCGACAATGTTGAGCCCTCCATGAGCTGGCCACCTCTTGCTCATGGCATCGTCGATGAAGCCAAAGTTGGCTGGTATAACGATGAGCGCTTTGTCGTGAGCGAAATCCTGGTTGCCCCCGACTCTGCGGTGCTCTTAGCTGGGCGACGTTAGCCTTTAGCGCCAACGACGTCCAGTGGTGTCATCACCGCCGCGTAGCCATGGCATCATGGCGCGGACCTGCTGCCCAGCGGCTTCTAGTGCTTGATCGGTAGGAATCCGCTGCTCGCGAATCTGCGCCGCGAGCGAGCCATCGCGTAGCTGGGGCACTAATGCGTCAAGTTCATCTGCAGCCGCACCATCCATAAGATCAACATTCGCCGCAACCCACGAGCGCCAGACAGGAAGTCCCTCTCGATACGCCGCCGGGCCCACACGCACGAGCCGTTCAACCGCGCTACTCGCTTCTTGTACCGTAGCGAGATAGGCCAGATCGGGAGCGATCCCGTGTGCAATGAGGGTCTGGAAGGCCGTCTCCATCAACGTGGGCAATCCAGCATCGGCAATTACGGCCGCACCAAGGGTGAGTGCATCCACAGCATCTGCCACCGTCGTTTCGACGATCCCAGCCCGTAGCCCACCTAATGCTGCTGCGTAGCCCACTGCCGTTGTTCGGGCTTGCCCGGTTGCGTCTCGATCCACTGCGACCACCATCGGAACGCCGCGGCCCTCGACGAATTCCCGTCGCAGGTGCTCAGCCCCCACAGGGCTCACCAATACAACATCGACCCCTGCCGGAATCGCTAACGCGCCATAGCGCAGCGCAAAGCCATCGCTCACGATGAGAGTGTCGCCCGGAATTAATGCGTCAGCAAGGAGTTCTGACCCCAGCTCAGCCTGCTCTGGACCAGCCATTGCCAAGACGAGAATGTCAGCCTCTTCAACAGCTTCGACCCACTGCGCGACATGGAACCCTTCGGCAGCAGCCTGATCCCACTGTGGGCCTTCTCCCGGCAATCCAATCCGTACATCAATACCAGAATCACGCAAGCACAGTGCTTGTGCAGCACCAGCCTCGCCATATCCCAGGATCGTGACGAAACGACGTTGAAGCGCTGCCAAGGCATGTGCCGGGAGCTGTTGAGTCATAGTGTCCTTCCTTTTCCCGACCAAGCCTAGGTTAAATCGCTTGCGATACCGTCGACATCTGGAAGTCAGGGATACGGAAAGCAGGCACGACGCTACGAGTGAACCAGTCATTCCACTCACGGCACAGACAATGCTGGGCTTGCGATACCTCGCTCACGCGACGCAGCAATGACACCGGCGACTCGTTCCAGCGGAAGTTATTGGCTGCACCAACGATGACGCCGTCTTCAATGACATAGACCCCGTCACGGGTAAGCCCTGTCAGTAGCGCAGTGCTGGGATCGACGGTGCGGATGTACCACAGGCACGTGACAAGGAGCCCCTTGCGAGTTGAGGCGATCATCTCGTCGATGGTGGTTGTGCTCCCGCCATCAACGATCATATTGTCACTCACATAGGGCAATGTAGCCCCCGCTGGTAGTTGGCTACGTACCGCAGCCAACTGCGTGAGTTTGCCTTCGGTGAACCACTCCACCCGGCCTACGTCGATACCGTTATCGAATACGCTGGCAAATCCTGGCAGTGGCGAAGTAACGCAGGCAAACGGCGCAACTTCAATGCCAGGTGCATGTGGGTCAGTGCTGATCGTGATCGGGAGTGAGCTGATCTGCTCCCCGACTCGTGTATGTCCAAGCTCGGGGCCCGCAAAAACGCTCTGCCCTTCACGCGCATCACGCTCAGACATCATGTCGAACATGGGCCATAGGAGA
>JBOFIQ010000018.1:0-9172 GCA_051650245.1 Propionibacteriaceae bacterium
CGATTCTTTATGCGGACTTAGCTACGCCTGAGGCGTTCGGTCAGCAGATTTGCTGCAGCGACGACGGCTGGGGCATGAGCACGGGCTGGTTGTTTGGTGAGCCGCTCGACGGGGCCAGAAACGCTCACTGCCGCAATGACTTTGCCATTGGGGGCTCGGACGGGGGCAGCGACGGAGGCTAGCCCAGCTTCACGGTCGCCAATGGACTGAGCAAAACCTGCTTTGCGAACCTGCGCTAAAGTCGCTCGCGTCATGCCTGGGCCAGCAAAAGCTGCGATGACATCGGGCTCTTCCCAGGCCAACAGGATGTAGCTAGGGGAGCCGGTAGTGAGCGGGAAACTTGAGCCGACAGGAATACTGTCGCGAAGCCCGGTGAGTCGTTCCGCAGAGGCGACGCAGACGCGAGATTCTCCTTGACGGCGGAAGACATGGGCTGATTCGCCCGTAATGTCGCGTAGCCGTGCAAGGACAGGTGAGGCTGCCGCGACAAGGCGATCTTCGCCAGCAGCAGAAGCGAGTTCAGCAAGACGCGGGCCCAGGATAAAACGGCCAAGATGGTCGCGGGTGACAAAGCGGTGATGTTCAAGCGCGACGGCCAATCGATGGGCCGTCGGGCGTGCAAGACCAGTTGCCGAAACCAGCGCAGCCAATGTCATCGGCCCAGCTTCCAGCGTGGTCAAAACGAGTGCTGCCTTATCAAGAACACCAACGCCAGAGACATCTTCCATATGTCGATTATCCCGTCTCGGCATGTGGTGGGCAACATGGATGCGTCGAAAAAGTGCCGAGAGCATGCCTGTCGAACCTGCAAAAGGCATAGCCACCGCCAGCCTGAACTCTTATCTTGTGGAAAAGAATCGCGAGAAAATCCCCCAGAAAAGGGCAAAATGTGTCTACCGTAGAGCTAGCGGACCACACCAGGTGGAGCGCCCAAGGCTAGATGGCCTTCGGAGTGAACTGGAAGGACAGCATGAACAAGGCTGAACTTATTGAAGCACTCGCCGTCCGCTTCGACGGCAATAAAGCTGAGGCTGCTCGTGCACTGACTGCAGTCATCGAAACCGTGACCGAGCAGACGGCCAAGGGCGAAAAGGTCTCCATCACGGGTTTCGGCGTTTTTGAGAAGGCCCATCGTGCAGCCCGGATGGTGCGTAACCCGCGTACCGGCGAGCGCAAGGAAGCTCCTGCGGTCGATGTACCTCGATTCCGCGCCGGTTCCGAGTTCAAGGCTGCTGTAGCCGCTCCCGTGAAGAAGGCTCCGGCGAAGAAGGCCGCACCTGCCAAGAAGGCTCCGGCGAAGAAGGCTGCTAAGTAACTCTCACCACAAGAAACGGCGTCTACCTGGACTGAGTTCTGGGTGGACGCCGTTGTGTTCGCTACTCTTGGTGCGGAGAGCCCGGAGGGGAGAACGAGTGAACGATCAGCAAGAGATAGTCCCCGCTCAGGGTGCGGTGGAAAAAGTTGAGCCAACATACCGTCGATTTGCCGGACTAGTGATGGCGATCTTTGGTGCGGTCACGAAGCACGATTGGCGCGGTGTAGAGCATGTTCCCCGTGAGGGTGGCGTCATGATCGTGGCTAATCATCTGTGCGATATTGATCCAGCAGTGCTGGGACATTTCTTGATTAAAGGTGCAGGCCGCTACCCGCGTTTCTTGGGGAAAGCGGAGATCTGGTCATGGCCGGTATTGGGCTGGCTGGCTCGGGCCTGTGGGCAAATCAAGGTTGAACGCAATAGTTCCCGGGCGCGCGACGTCGTGGGTGCCGCATCGGCTGCCATCGAAGCAGGAAAATGTGTAGCAATTTATCCCGAAGGCGGGACGACCCGCGATCCTGATTTTTGGCCTATGTCGCCCAGGACTGGGGCAGTGCGGATTGCATTAGCGACCGGCTGCACTGTGATTCCGGCGGCGCAATGGGGTCCCCAGGAGCTCATGAGCTTGCAGTCCAAGAGGCTCCGGCTATTTCCACGTAAGACGATGTCGGTGATCGCGGGGCCGCCACTTGATCTGAGCAAGTATCAGGGCAAAGAAATCACCGCAGAGCTACTTGATGAGGCTGCCGAATACATCATGGCGGAGGTGACGGGGCTACTCGTGCAATTGCGCGGTGGCACGCCACCGGCAGAGCGCTACGTCTGGACTCCTCGCGGTTCTAGCGCTGAGCGAGAGAAGAAGAACTAGTCATGGCGAATCTGCCGTTCTCCCCACAACAAACCTTGGCTGAGGTAGGCGAGTTCCAGCTCCTCAAGGTGCTGCTCCCCACGCTGCCAGCAAGTTCTGCAGTTCTCGTTGGGCCAGGGGATGACTCTGCTGTTGTGAGTTTTCACGGCCCAGTGGTGATGAGTACCGATGCCCTTGTCGAAGGGGTCCATTTCCGCACTGACTGGTCGTCTGCACATGACATTGGCCGCAAGTCAGTTGCTGTCAATGTCACCGACGTCGAAGCAATGGGCGCACGCCCGGTCTGCATCGTCATGACTTTCTCAGCGCCAGGAACAATCGAAGCGAACTGGGTTGCGGAGTTCTTTCGTGGTGTTGTCGATGAATGTCATAAGGCAGGTATCACGCTTGCCGGTGGTGACATCACTCGATCGCGCGATATTACGATCAGCGTGACTATTTTGGGCGACGCTGACACGGTGCCGGTCGTCCAGAGAGCAGGAGCGCACGTAGGTGACACCGTGGCATTGTGCGGACGTCAGGGGTATGCAGCAGCAGGTCTGGCAGTGCTCATGCGAGGTTTTCGCTCACCTCGGGTCGTCGTTGATGCACAGCGCTGCCCAGAACCGCCATATGGTGCCGGGCGAACTGCAGCGCTGGCCGGAGCAACCGCGATGATTGACGTCTCCGATGGCTTACTAGCCGATCTGGGGCATATCTGTGAGCACTCGGATGTGACGGCAGATATTCGCCGCGATGTTTTTGTTATTCCTGAAGCGCTCCACGCCGTAGGACAAGCGACAGGGAAACACCCCTTGCAGTTCATCCTTGCTGGGGGAGAGGACCAAGCCCTGATCGCGACGTTCCCTCCAGAGAAAGTGCCTACAGGGTGGCTTGTGATTGGGCAGATCGTGGCTGAGGGCGGACAAACAGTTCTTGTCGATGGGCAGCCGTGGGACGGTGCCCGCGGCTGGGATCACTATCAGTGAACTACCTTGCGGCGCGGCACGCAGCATATACAGAGATTTTCGCGTAGTCTGCGGGCATGGCGACCCGCGTGTCTTCCCCACCGCGGCCGTCGAGCTCAGCCTCGTCGCGTCCGCGGTCGTCCGGAACGAAAACCTCCAGTAAGCCCCGCTCGACTGCGTCGAAGCGGCCCGTAGCTGCGCCTCGGCCCAGCCCCGCAAGCGGTTTCCTTAGCTCAGTTGGACATGGCGTTGGCTTTGTCTGGCGAGGGATCGCAGGAGTCTTTGGCTCCGGGGTGCGTGCCATCGGCTCGCAACCGGCTGATGTAGCCCCTGATTTCCGTCGTGATGGTGTCGGACTCTTCTTGCTCGCACTTGGCGTGATCAGTGCTGCGCAGATGTGGTTTGGTATCCCAGGTGCGCTGGGATCAGCAATCGGCACCACACTGACAACAGTCTTTGGCATGGTGGCCTTTGCCGTGCCGCTGGCACTTTTTGTTATCGCGTGGCGCACGATTCGCCACCCTCAAACCAATGGACCGGCAGCTCGTCAAGCTCTTGGCTGGATGTTTACAGCGCTATCGCTCAACGGTCTAGTCCATATCGGTCACGGTATTCCGAAACCGGCCGCAATGGCTGCTGTGCGCGACGCTGGTGGCATGCTGGGCTTCATCTCTTCTAGCATCTTGTCGCAATTGCTCACGATCTGGGTTGCTATTCCGCTGCTCGTGCTAGGTCTGCTCTTTGGCATGGTCATCATCATTGGTAAGCCGCTTGCTGAACTTGGTTCAGCAGTGCAGGCGCTTCGTCCAGCTCCACGGGAACACGCTGAAGATTTCACCGAGGATGAGCCCTATGAGACTCCTTTGGTATTGCCAAAGAAGAAGCGTCGGGATGCTGCCGTCGAGATCCCATCCAAGATCCCCGATGATGTTTTTGCTGGTGATCCTTTTGCACCTGCCCCTGAAGCGACAGCGGATTTTGCTGATGAACAAGGACGCCAGGAAGAGCCGACGGCTGTCATCGAAACGTCGAAGAAACCCACAACAGCAGGTCGTGCACCAGCAGTTCAGGTCAATACCCAACTGGAAGCACCGTTACCAACCCCGATGCCGCAGCGCTCGGAGCAACTCGTGCTTTCTGGCGATGTTCAATATCTGCTCCCAGAATCGACCTTGCTGAAATCTGGCTCGGTACCGCAAGCGCGTACTGCTGCCAGTGATGCCGTCGTGGGACGACTCACAGACGTATTCAAGGAGTTCGATATTGACGCGGTCGTGACCGGCTATAGCCGTGGCCCGACCGTTACCCGCTATGAGGTTGAACTGGGACCAGCGGTCAAGGTAGAAAAGGTCACCGGTATCTCGAAGAACATCGCCTATGCGGTGGCTTCGGCTGATGTCCGTATTTTGTCGCCGATTCCGGGTAAGTCCGCTATCGGTATTGAGATCCCGAATGCGGATAAGGAAGTTGTCTCGCTTGGCGACGTGCTGCGTTCGAATAAGGCGCGCAATACCCAGCACCCGCTCATCATGGGCATGGGTAAGGACGTCGAGGGTGGCTTCGTTGTTGCCAATATGGCCAAGATGCCGCACCTCTTGGTGGCAGGCGCTACCGGTTCAGGTAAATCTAGCTTCGTTAACTCCTTGATTACCTCGATCTTGATGCGGGCAACGCCTGATGAGGTTCGACTGATGATGGTCGATCCTAAGCGCGTTGAACTGACCGCCTATGAGGGCATCCCGCACCTGGTCACCCCGATCATTACCAACCCCAAGAAAGCAGCCGATGCGTTGCAGTGGGTGTGCCGGGAAATGGATCAGCGCTACGACGATCTCGCGAACTTTGGGTTCCGCCACATTGATGATTTCAATAAGGCTGTTCGTGCTGGCACGGTGAAGCCACTTCCGGGCTCGGAGCGGGTCATCCAGCCATATCCCTACCTACTCGTCGTTGTTGATGAGCTTGCCGATCTCATGATGGTGGCTCCTCGCGATGTGGAAGATTCCATCGTGCGGATCACGCAGCTTGCTCGCGCAGCAGGTATTCATCTGATCCTAGCGACGCAGCGCCCGTCAACGGACGTGGTGACCGGCCTGATCAAGGCCAACGTGCCATCTCGGCTCGCCTTCGCGACAAGCTCGATGACAGACTCTCGCGTTATTCTGGACCAGCCTGGTGCAGAAAAACTTGTGGGACAGGGCGATGGTTTGTTCTTGCCGATGGGAACGAGCAAGCCGATCCGTGTTCAGGGTTCCTGGGTCACTGAGGCTGAGATCAAAGAGGTCGTGAAGCACGTGACCGAGCAGCTCAAGCCGCAATATCGTGACGATGTCACTGCTGCTCCGGCCGCAGAGAACAAGGTCGCCGAAGATATCGGTGATGATCTAGAACTCGTGCTAGAAGCAGCCAAACTGATCGTCGATATGGATCTGGGGTCTACCTCCATGTTGCAGCGTAAATTGCGCGTGGGGTTTGCTAAGGCTGGACGTCTTATGGACATCCTGGAAACTCGCGGTGTGGTTGGTCCTTCGCAGGGCTCAAAGCCACGCGAGGTCCTGGTCAAGCCAGACGAACTCGATGATGTGCTTGCCAATCTTGCCAATGGCTAAGAGCTTTTCATCAGCAAGGCGGTTACTACTTCGTAGTAGCCGCCTTGCTGCGTAAAGTAGAGCTATGCGTGCGCTCATCATCGTCGATGTCCAAAATGATTTCACTGAGGGTGGTTCCCTTGCCGTCAGTGGAGGAGCTGAGGTAGCTCAGCGTATTGCCCAGTATGTGCACGATGAGCAGCAGTCCTATGACCTCATCGTGGCAACGGCAGACTGGCATATTGATCCCGGCGACCACTGGGCTGAGGCGGGGCAGGAGCCGAACTTCACCACGACCTGGCCGGTTCACTGTGCAGCGGGGAGCACAGGTGCAGCATTTCACCCAGATTTTGCGCCAGCCTTGGAATATGTCACTGAGATCTTTCGGAAGGGGCATTACAGCGCTGCGTACTCAGGCTTTGAGGCGACATCGCCAGATGGTGATGATCTCGGACTCTATTGTCATCAGCGTGAAGTCACCCAGGTTGATATCTGTGGTCTAGCGACGGACTACTGCGTTAAGGCAACAGCAATTGATGCAGTTGATGAAGGCTTGCAGGTGCGAGTTCTGCTTGATTTATGTGCTGGTGTAGCACCAGAATCAACGGCAGCCGCACGCTCTGAAATGGCAGAATTGGGAATTGACTTAGTGTCTCACGAGGTAAAGATCTCGTGATGGGCAGATGGGGAAAGCATCATTCAAAAAGTGTGACCCATATAACAGATAACACGGTTACTGCCCTGATAATTACTCAACATTCAACTATCTATATCAAGAGATAGATAGTGGGGTGCAGATAAGCACATCCTGCGCAGAGAAAATGTGAGCAATGCGACAATACTGCAAGTATGGGCAGATGACGGCGGCCCTAGTTTGACGGAGGAAATAGGTCAGGCTACCCTAAGGCCTTGTGACTACTGAAAATCCTCACCAGCATCTTGCTGACGACTTGCGTGCGCGGCGTATCGACGCAGCAATGCAGCCAGCAACCCATGATGGTATTGCACTTACCGATCTCAAGCGCGGGGAGCAGGCAACGATCTGTTCCTACGCCACTGAGCCTGATTCTGCGATTAGCCGACGACTTTTTGACCTTGGTTTCGTCGCGGGGGCGACCATTGAACTAATCCGCAAGGCGCCTTTGGGTGATCCGCTCATGGTGCGTGTTGCGGGGGCTGACATGTTGCTTCGTCGTCAGGAGGCGCGCCAGATCCGCGTCGCTCGTCTCAACACCGCGAAGGAGAACTCATGACCTGCCATCCCACGACAGAGCTAGCAACGCCGGCAAAGGGAACTGCAGCAGCCAGAGTTTGTTTGGTTGGTAATCCAAATGCGGGCAAATCGACGCTATTTAACGCACTCACTGGTTTGAAAGCTAAAGTGGCAAACTATCCCGGTGTGACAGTATCGCGTTATTTTGGCACGGTGAAGATCAAAGGGAAAGAGATCCAGCTTGAAGATCTCCCCGGCACCTATTCATTAGATGCTATTAGTCCCGATGAAGAAATTGTTACCGATTGCCTTTCGGGTAGTGATCGCCCGGACGCTATTGTCGCGGTTCTTGATGCCACGAGCTTAAATCGTTCACTAAGTTTGTTGGCACAGATCCAGCAAACGCAGTTGCCAATCCTGGTGGTATTGACGTTCTGTGATGAGCTAGCGCGCCGTGGTGGCACCCTTGATATCGCAGCGCTAAGCCGGGCCCTGGGTCACAAGGTCATTGTGGCGACTGCCGGTGACAAGAATCAGCTGGCTCAGGTTAAAGAAGCGCTGGCGAACATCTCTGAGTGGGATCTTCCTGAACTTACGGCTCCGACTGAGCCCAAGCTTGTGACGGCCTGGAGCGATTCGATTTTGCGTGAAGCCAACCATACGGCTCCCCAGATCGATTCGCGTACCCGCAAAATCGACTCCGTCTTGCTACACCCAATTCTGGGTACCTTGATCTTCTTTGCCACGATGTTTGTGTTCTTCCAGATCATCTTCAAGGCGGCAGAACCGGTCAAGGAATTGATCGAAAATGGCTTTGGCTGGCTTGCTGATCTAGCGCGGGCTCATATCGGTATCGATTGGCTCCAGGGCTTGGTCGCCGACGGTCTGATCGGTGGCGTGGGCGGCGTGCTGACCTTCTTGCCGCAGATCGTCTTGCTCTTCTTCATGATCTCGTTGCTTGAGGCCTCGGGCTACATGGCCCGTGCGGCTTTCTTGATGGACAAGATCATGGGCAAGGTCGGGCTTGAAGGGCGCGCCTTCGTCGCGATGTTGTCGAGTATCGCCTGTGCTATTCCGGGGATCATGGCGACACGTTCGCTGCCGTCGGCGCGTGACCGGATCGCCACGATGATCGCAGCGCCGCTGATGACGTGCTCTGCTCGCCTCCCGGTGTACACCATGCTGATCGCCATGCTGATCCCCGAGGATGCCGGATTCTGGATCTTTGGGCTGCAAGGTGTTGTGCTCTTTGCGATGTACTTACTCGGTGTTGTTGCCACGATGCTCGTTGCTTGGGTAACGAAGCACTTCCTTGGCCGTGGTAAGGAATCTTTGCCCTACTTCATGGAAATGCCGAGCTACCGTTTGCCCAAGTGGCACGACGTCTGGATGGGTCTGTGGGAGCCAATTAAGGGCTTCTTGACCAAGGTAGGCAAGATCATCGTGGTCCTCACCATCATCTTGTGGGCCATGCTGAACCTTCCGCTCGCCACGCCAGAGAAGCTCGAAGCTGCTGGCATTGATCCCAGCAATGAGGCTGCTGTCGCGACCTACCAGCTTGACCATTCCGTCGCTGCGGGAATCGGTAAGGCTGTTCAGCCTGCCTTCGAGCCGCTGGGCTTTGACTGGCGCGTCTCGGTTGGCGTGTTGGCCTCCTTGGGCGCTCGTGAGGTCTTCGTCTCGACGCTGGGCCAGATCGCTAGCGCTGAAGATCCTGAAGACCCCAGCACCGCGCTCGAAGAGATGCAGTGGATGTCAGGCCCGCATGAAGGCGAGAAGCTCTTCACACCGGGAACTATGGCCGCCATGTTGGTGTTCTTCGCCTTCGCTATGCAATGTACGGCGACCATCGCAGTGCTCAAGCGCGAGTCGGGCGGGTGGAAGTGGCCTGCTATCGCGTTTGGCTACATGTTCGCCTTAGCCTGGGTCGGTGCCTGGCTGGCGCGACTCGTCGTGAATGCGATTGTGTAATTCGCAATCTTGCGAGCTTGCGTGGTGGAGACGATGTTGCCACAACCGTCTCCACCACGCATCACGAATTCTTTTGAGGAGGCCCCCTAATGCGGTTCGCGGAAGCGAGTGTTGGGCACCCCACGAAACAGCGCAATGATCCATGCTGTTGGCGCTGGGCCATCCTTGGTGCTGAACTGCCGTGTGGTGAGGTCCGGGCTATCCCTGGTCCAATTAATCAGCTACTTGCTGATGGTGTTATTTCGCACATGATGACTGAACCCTACGGGG
>JBOFIQ010000019.1:0-2438 GCA_051650245.1 Propionibacteriaceae bacterium
TACTTATCGATCAGCTCGATCTCCTAGGTAACATCATGGATAACATCGCTGACGCACTCAACCGTCGTGATGCTGAGGCGCTCGTACTCAATGGCCGTTTCCTCCAAGATAAGTTCGGTCAAAATCAGGCTCAATCCACCCTCGATGTCGGGGCAGCTCACGTCTCAGACGCCCCCGCTAACCCTTTGGAGCTGTAATGCCGAATACTTTGTCAGCCGCTGTGGATCGACTCGCCGCTGTTGCAGCGTCCGCCGGTATTGATCCGGCATTGGCCCGGCAAGAAGGACAGGCCCTTGCAGCCGCCGTAGCCGAGTCCACGCCAGGGGCTTTTGTTGACTGGTGTAGTGAAACGCAACGAGAACCTGACGCTCTCGCCTTCATGGAGGCTGCAACGAAGGGACGACGCTGGCGCTCTGCACCTACTGACGTCGTTACTCAACTTCGACTTGCTGGTGCTGCCCAGGCAAAAGACTATGCCTTTGCCCTTGCCGATATCTGTTCTGCCGCGTGCCTGCTGGGACAGGCCACGGCACAGACTGCAGGTGCTGCGACGATGGCTGCCGCAGCACAATGTGCGCCTTTTGGATCATCTCAGCCCGCAGCAATCACTCCCTCCGCTGAGACAGATTTCCAGCGCAATGCGCCCTACCTCCTGGGCCAGGTCCTCGACCAGTTGCGTGCGTCGCAGGAAAGTTTGTCAGCAGATCTTGGCGCCTTGACCTCGTTGAACCTCGATGGACTTGATCCACATGCTCCGGGGGCTTTTGATCTTCGCCATCCCCAGTCCAGCAATGCCGCTACCCCAACATCATCCTCCACACCTTCAGCTCAGACGCCAGAGCCGCAGGTCACGGCACAGACACCAGAAACTCCGGCACCCGAACAAGCAGCAGAACCACCTAAGCCAAAGAAGTCCTTGGATGAGTTGCTCGCAGAGCTTGATGAACTTATCGGTCTCGATACAGTCAAGACTGAGATCAAGCGACAAGCCCAGATTCTTCGAGTCGAAGGCCTACGCACGAAGAGCGGACTACATTCCCCCACGATTACTCGGCACCTCGTCTTCGTCGGGAATCCGGGTACTGGTAAAACCACAGTGGCCCGGCTCGTCGGCGAGATCTATGCCGCACTTGGTGTGCTGAGCAAGGGACAACTCATCGAAACTGACCGCGCCGGTTTGGTAGCAGGCTATCTAGGTCAGACAGCGCTCAAAACCCAAGAAGCCATCAAAAGCGCGCTCGGCGGAGTCCTTTTCATCGATGAGGCATATTCGCTCAATGGCGACCAGTACGGCATGGAAGCTATCGACACTCTCGTTAAAGCATTAGAAGACCATCGCGACGATCTCGTCGTGATCGTGGCCGGGTATCCCCTCCCGATGGCTGAGTTCATCAGCAATAATCCGGGTCTTAACTCCCGTTTCCGCACCACGATCCTGTTTGAGGACTACTCCGACGACGAGATCACGAAGATTCTCGCGCTCCAAGCGCGTAAAGCTGATTACGATTTGGGCGAAGGTGCGGAAAAGAAGTTCCGCGACATTTTGGCCTGCCAGGTCCATGACATGACCTTTGGTAATGGACGTTTTGCCCGCAATATGCTCGAAGCAGCTATTGGACGTCACGCCTGGCGACTTCGCGATGTTGCTGAGCCAAGTATCGAACAACTGCGGACCTTGCTCGCTGAAGATTTCGCTGAGACGACATCTGCTGTTGTCGAGTGGGAGGGCGCGCCGGTCCTCGAAGAATCAGCCTCACCTGACAACTCCACAGAATCTGAAGCGCAATCTTCTACTACTGATCTGGAGTCTGAGGCATGACAACAACACCGCACCGTGTCACCAGATCCACGGAGACATCGGCAGCCACCGCAGTAGTTGCACCACGATCGGTCAGCGCTGGCTTACGTTCACGGATCAACACGACGCCGACCCCTCGGTTATTGAGTCGGCTGCGGCTGCTGTGCATTCTGCTACTTCTGGTCTTCGGGGTCAGCGCAAGTTTGGCAATTCGTGAAGCTCATGGAGCTACGGAGAACGCGAACCAAGCCACTGAACAGTACAACCGTGTTTACGACATCAGCGCCCACGTCATGGCTGCCCATGCCGCCGCAACTCATGATCTTGCTGCTGGGACCGCACTCGATGCCCAATACCGCACGGAAATGACACAGGCATATCAGCAAATTACTGCTGCGGCTGTTGCCGTACCCGATGATCGTGATGACCTCGCGGCGCTGACCGAGCAGCTTCAAAACTACGACGACGCCATCCGCAATGCAGCCATAGCTCGCGCCAGCACTAATCAAGCAGCCAGCACAACCCAAGCAGCTACCGCGCAGTCGATAGCGGAAACACATATCTTGCCCACCGTAGACCGTATTGCTCATCGCAATCGTGATGAGCTATCTGCGAAAGGGACAGCCTGGTTACTGCTGTG
>JBOFIQ010000020.1:0-1708 GCA_051650245.1 Propionibacteriaceae bacterium
CATGACGAAGTCAGAGCTGACGGTACGTCGAGTTCCGATTGAGTTCATTGAGGTTGAGATGGCCTTGCTTGAGGTCATGGGATTGGACTGGCATCGTGGTGAGGAATACTTCTCACACAATGGCAAGACTCGCCTGGTCGATATCGTGGTCAAGCCGTCGGAGCTGCGTGCTCCCTATGACAAGATCCACCCCATGCCTTTCCCCGGCTTAAATATCGATAACTTGCCGCAATTTGCGGTGATCGCTGCGTGTGCCAAGGGCAAGACGTTGATCCATGACTGGGTTTTTGAGAATCGTGCGATTCACATGATGGAGATGCAAAAACTCGGCGCCCATGTGCAGTTACTCGATCCACATCGCATTATCGTCGATGGCCCGACGCGCTGGAAGGGTGCTGATCTGGTGGCTCCGGCGGCACTTCGCCCAGCGGTATGTCTGGTGTGGGCTGGTTTGGCTGCAGAGGGTGAAACGGTATTGCGGCAGGTGTACGTCATTAACCGTGGTTATGAGGAGTTGCCTGCTCGACTCAATTCCATTGGTGCCAATGTTTCGGTATTCCGCGACTAAGTCTGGTAGCGGCGCGCGATAAAATTTTCTGAGCGCGCCCTCTATCCAAGTAATCTCTCAACACAGTAGGCTATGCACTGCAAAATCTCCGGTAGATCTTGCAGTTGCGCGATATTTTCGCGCTCTACGAGAAATTGAGAGGAGTCTTATGTCAACGAGTGACATGAAGACCGAAACGAAGCCTGCGCGAGTATCGCGATGGCAGCCAAGCACGTTGCGTACTGGGCCATCCCGTGAGGATACGGGCCTGCTTGGACAGCCCCGTGGACTTCCGTGGATGCTCGGCGTGGAGATGTTTGAGCGTTTCTCCTACTACGGCATGCGTGCGATTCTGCTCTACTTCATCATCGACACGATGCAAAATGGTGGCCTTGGTATTCCGAAGAATACGGGTGTGGTCATCATGGCGGTCTATGGTGCAGCAGTCTTCTTGATGGCAATCCCTGGCGGTATCTGCGCCGATCGCATCATCGGGCCGTGGCGTTCAACGCTCTATGGCGGTCTCATCATCATGTGTGGTCATATGTTCTTGGCCTTGCCAATGACGGTAACGGCCTGGATCGGTATCTGCATGGTGGCAGCAGGAACCGGCTTCATCAAGCCCAACCTATCGACCATCGTCGGTGGTCTCTATGACGCTGACGATCCTCGTCGTGACGCTGGTTTCCAGTTGTTCTACATGGCCGTCAATTTGGGCTCGTTGATCTCGCCCATCGTCACAGGTGTTTTGAAGGATAAGTTTGGCTACCACGTAGGCTTCATTGCTGCAGCGATCGGTATGGCAATCGCACTGGTGGCATTCCTCTTCGGCCGGCACAAGCTGTCGTCCTTTGCTTTCGACGTTCCGAACCCGCTCAAGCCAGGTGAAGGTAAGCGTCTCGCATTGGTCACGCTTGCTGTCATTGCGGGCTGTGCATTGCTGTTCTGGATCTTCCTCTTGATCTTCAAGACCCCGGTCAGCGCTATCGCCTACATGCTCTTTGCAGTATCGGCAATTGGCTCGATCACGTTCTTCACCATGATGTTCAAGTCAAAGCTGGTGACCTCTGTGGAACGTTCGCACATGCGTGCCTACATCCCGCTGTGGATCGGCGCAATGTTGTTCTTCATGATCTTCGAGCAGGCTTCGGGCAAGATGGC
>JBOFIQ010000021.1:0-1751 GCA_051650245.1 Propionibacteriaceae bacterium
CTCACCGCATTAATGAGGAATGCGGGGCCGACACCAAGCCAACTAATCAACAGACCGGCGACGGCAGGGCCGATGAGTCGTGCAGTGTTGAAAGCCGCAGCGTTGAGGCCAACCGCGTTGGAAAGGAGTTCTGGCCCTACCATCTCGCTGGCAAAAGATTGACGGGTGGGATTATCGACGGCCGTGATACCGGCCATGAGGAAGCTCAAGAGATAGACATGCCACAACTGGCAGATCCCGGTGGCGACAAGAATCCACTGGGTGAGTTGTTGTAGCCCCAGTAGCGTTTGCGTAATGAGCAAGAGCCGACGTTTGCTATAGCGATCAGCTAACACGCCGCCTAGCGGCGCCAAGAACAGCATCGGGCCAAATTGGAGTGCAGTGACGTTGCCAAGCGCCGTCGCGCTGTGGGCAGTAAGCACCATGAGCACCAGCCACGATTGTGCAGTACGCCCTAGCCACGTGCCGATAGTGGAAATCAGCGTGCCACAGAAGAATAAGCGGTAGTTGTAGTGTGACAGCGACGCAAAAGTCGTCGCAGCCCAGGAAGGTTTTCCGCTAGTTCTTATGTGGTTGCCTTTCGATCAAGCTCATCTTCGAGGTAATGGGGACGGAATGCGTAGAGCCCGCAGATCGTGAGTGGGATAGTCATGAGTAGCAGGCTGATGAGCGGCCAAGTAAAACTACCCGTGAGTTCCCGTAGTACCCCAATCAGGAGCGGGCCAAGAGCAGCGATGAGGTATCCCACGGATTGGGTGAATCCCGAGAGTGCGGCTGTGCCTTCTGGGGTGCGGGCACGCAAACCCATCGCCGCCAAAATTAGCGGGAATGACGATGTGCCAAAAGCAATGAAAATGGCCCAGAGCCACGGCACCGTCGCGGGGGCTAACCAGAGACCGGCATAGCCAATGATGGAGCAACCACTGAGCGCAATGAGTAGGCCGTATGGGGATGGGTTACGGGCGGTATAGGCAGGGAATAAGAACGACAACGGCAAGCCAACGCCGGTAGCAATCCCGAGCAAGAGCCCGGCATGAGTTTCAGAAATCCCTGCTTGCTGATAGATCGAACTCAGCCAACCAAAGACGGAATATGCCTGAGCTGATTGAAACCCAAAGAAGATCGCCATGAACCAACCCAGGGGAGTGCGCGCAACCTGACGCAACCGAATAGCACTCTGGGCCGCACTAGACGATGTATGCCCAGCTTCGGTGCGCGATAGCACGATCCAAGGCAAGGCCGAGACCAATGCAATGAGGGCAAAGAGAATGAACGCACCGCGCCAACTACCCAAAGTCTTGCTCAATGGCACCGTTGCCGCCGACGCGATGACGACGCTGATCTGGAGCGATGTGGAATACAGTGCGGTGAGGTAGGACACGCGCGTGGGAAAATGACGTTTGACCAGGCTGGGGAGCAATACATTTGCCACTGCCATACCGGCCAGAGCTAAGACGCTGAGGGCAAGGAAGGCAACGCGGTCATGGACCAGCGCGCGAGCACCAGATCCGATACCAACACACACGAGCGCCGCAACCGTCACTCGGTGCGGGCCAAAACGAGCCGCAAGAATTGCCGCAGTTGCGCCGAAGAAAGCAAAACACAAAGCTGGCAAGCTGGTGAGGACGCCCGCTGCTGATGGGCCCATGGCGAAATCAGCCTGAACCTGTTGCAAGACCGGGCCGATAGCAATTGCGGTCGGACGGACGTTAAATGCCAAGGCGAGAATGGCCAGCACTGCTAACCATGGG
>JBOFIQ010000022.1:0-3115 GCA_051650245.1 Propionibacteriaceae bacterium
TCCACGGTCCCGATAACCTGGGCAATGATCTCAGATGTGGTCTTGCCTAAGAGATCAGCATCGGGGGTGATGACGACGCGGTGGGGGAGCACGACCTTGGCCATGTCGCGGACATCATCGGGGCGAACAAAGCTCTGCCCGCGTACGGCGGCGTAGGCCTGAGATGCGCGGGTGAGCGCGATAGCTGCACGGGGCGAGGCGCCGACCTCAAGTTGGTCGGCTTCACGGGTTGCACGGATGATCTCAAGCACGTAGTTCTCTACATCGTCGCTGATGTGGACAAGGCGTACCTGCTCGATGAGGGAGGTGATCTCTTCTGGGCTGGTTACCGGATTCACGGAGTCGAGAGGACGATTCTCACGGAAGCGTCGCAGCATTTCGCGCTCATCGTCAAGGGCTGGGTAACCAATGGACAGTCTCATCAGGAAGCGGTCGAGCTGTGCCTCGGGTAGAGGAAAGGTGCCTTCTAGCTCAATAGGGTTTTGGGTTGCCAGAACAAAGAAGGGGCGAGGTAGCGCGATTCGCTCACGTTCAACGGATACTTGCCGTTCTTCCATAGCTTCAAGTAGCGATGATTGTGTACGGGGGCCTGAGCGGTTGATCTCGTCAGCAAGCAAGATATTGGTAACGACGGGACCTTGGCGGTAAGTGAACTCAGCACTGCGGGGGTCAAAGACTAACGAACCGGTGATGTCACTTGGCAATAAGTCTGGAGTGAACTGAACTCGGGTGAACTGGCCACCAAGCGCGGTTGAGAGCGCGCGGGAGAGCATCGTTTTGCCGAGACCCGGCACATCTTCAAGTAGGACATGGCCTTCGGCGAAGAGGCAGGTGACGACCTTTTCGATCACGTCACGCTTACCGATGATGACTTTTTCTACTTCATCGATGATCGTCGTTGCAACGGTGGCGATCTGAGACTGTGCCATGCTTCCTCCGATTAGTGCCTGGGTAGGTCTATTGACGGTAAACCTAGCCAGCATTGGGAACTATGGGAATACCGGGGGTCATTTCCTCAACGAAAGTTAGGCGAATTGTCAGAATTGGTCGTTGTAACGTAGAGTGGTTCAAGCCGAAGACCGCTGGTTACTTATTAGTCCTAAGTTCTCGTGAGAGATTCCTGCGTAGGTGAGAGTAGAAGATCGTCATGATCCTTTGCCCCACGCCTGCGCGTTGGGGCTTTTTTGTTGCCTGGAGTCATCGGCTTTGTGACGAGTATGTGGGAAGGAGACCCCATGGCGAGGCCGGATAAGGCAGCCGCGGTCAAGGAGATGACGGAACTATTTTCGTCCTCCAACGCTGCTGTACTGACCGAGTACCGCGGACTCAAGGTCAAGGAGCTGAAGGAACTTCGTAACTCCTTGGGTGAGGACGCCACCTACGCCGTCGCAAAGAACACGCTGGCATCAATCGCGGCCAAAGAAGCCGGGATTGAGGGTCTGGAGGATCAGCTCACTGGTCCGACAGCCATTGCCTTCATCAAGGGTGACATCGCCGCTTCGGCGAAGACCCTGCGTAACTTTGCGAAGGCCAACCCGCTTCTCGTGATCAAGGGTGGTGTCATGGATGGAAAGATCCTTGATGCCGATACGGTCAAGAAGCTTGCTGACCTCGAGTCGCGTGAGGTTCTCCTCGCGAAGCTCGCAGGTGCAATGAAGGGCTCGCTGTCGAAGGCAGCCGCTCTCTTCCAGGCGCCGTTGGCGCAGGCTGCCCGTGCACTCGGTGCACTTGAAACGGCAGCGACCGCAGATCCTTCGCGTATCGGCGGTGCAGGCGCACCGGCGGTCGCTGACGAGAAGCAGGCCGAGGATACCTCGGCCACCAATGCCGAAACCTCGGCAACTGATGCAGTCGATGCTGCACAGCCCACCACTGATGACGCGGCTGACGCTGCATCGGAAAACTAGGAAGGACGCCCATCATGGCGAAGTTCACGACTGAAGAGCTCCTTGACGCGTTCAAGGAGATGACGCTGATCGAGCTCTCTGAGTTCGTCAAGCTGTTCGAGGAGACGTTTGACGTCACCGCCGCCGCCCCGGTTGCCGTTGCTGCCGCTCCGGCCGCTGCTGCCGCTGGCGCCGACGCTGCTGAGGAGAAGGACGAGTTCGACGTCATCCTCGAGTCGGCTGGCGACAAGAAGATCGGTGTTATCAAGGAGGTGCGCGCCCTCACCAACCTCGGCCTGAAGGAGGCTAAGGATCTCGTTGAGGAGGCCCCGAAGCCGATCCTCGAGAAGGTCAAGAAGGACGTTGCGGAGAAGGCCAAGGAGCAGCTCGAAGCTGCTGGCGCCACCGTTACCCTCAAGTAACACCTTCGTCTTTAACGAAGCTGCTGGGCGGTTGCCTTTGGGAACCGCCCAGCAGCTTCGTTGAGAGGAATCTGTACTGAAGGATCACCGACGACTACTTCGGAATGAACCATTGAGCACCTACTCTGGAACTATGCCGTCTCAGCCTTCCCCGATGCGACAGCCAGCCCTGCGACCTCTGCTCCTACTCGTCTTGATGGTTCTTGCGAGTCTGACGCTGACTGGTTGTGGCGCCACAGTAGATACCGCTTTGGTCATCAACGATGATGGCTCTGGCAGCCGTACGATCACGGCGACTATTGATTCGAGCGAGCTCAAGCAAATCCCTGGTGGTAAAGCAGCGTTGGAGAAGGCTGTCAAGACTGCTCTCCCCGCAGGAATGCGCTATGACGGCATCTCTGGAGGTAATCTTCGCGATGCAACGGTGACGTTTACTGTGCCATTCACGTCTGTAGACGATTCTCGGACCAAGGCCACGACGATTCTGGCCGCCGGTGGTAAAAGCCCGGCTGATATTACCTATACAAAGGGCGCTGCCCCATTTGCCGATGGTGTCACATTTTCGGAGAACTTCACCTCACAAGATTTGCTTGCCTGGCTAGTTCAAGCACTTATTACTGATGGCAAGCTCACGGCGGCATCGGGGCAGTCGTTGCTCAAAACCGGTACAGCGGCACTGACCTTGCCCGGCGGTAAGAGTCGTACGGGTGTGAAGGAGCCACTCGCTGACTCGACAATGACCGAACGCGGATTTTCCGAGATCACAGTCACCACGTCAGGGCTCCTGACGGGGGAGTACGAAAATGT
>JBOFIQ010000023.1:0-3173 GCA_051650245.1 Propionibacteriaceae bacterium
GCCACAGGTCATCCCGGTCACGATGTACACCGTGACCGGGATGACCTGTGGCCGCTGCGTTGCTCACGTTACTGAAGAAATTGAAACACTAGCGGGCGTCACCAATGTATCTGTGCAGCTCGATGGTGCCATGAGTATCACCTCCGAGCAGGCTTTGCCCCTCGCCGATGTGGTGGCATCAGTAGCAGAAGCTGGCAACTACACCGTCGTCGAGAACTAAGGTGAATACTGTCGAGGATGTCGAGCTCCATTTAGAGGGCATGACATGTGCGTCGTGTGCTGCTCGCATTGAGAAGAAGCTCAACAAAATCGACGGTGTTCACGCGAGCGTCAATTACGCCACGGAAAAGGCTCATATCGAGTTAGATCGTCCGTTGCCGATTGCCGAATTGATCGCAACTGTCGAAGCTGCGGGGTACGGTGCGGTTGAGCCCTCGGCCGATTATGTAGCCGACGACACTGACCCCAGCAAGGCGCTACGCCGACAACTGCTTGTAGCAGCGGTGCTATCTGTCCCCGTCATGATCTGCTCTATGGTTCCCGCACTGCAATTTCCGGGGTGGCAATGGGTGGCACTCGTACTCGCCACAGTTGTTGTTTTTGGTTGTGGCTTGCGCTTCCATAAAGCTGCATGGAGCAACGTGCGCCATGGTGCGACGACGATGGACACGCTTATCAGCGTGGGTACGCTCGCGGCATGGGGTTGGTCACTCTATGCGCTTCTCGGCACGCATGCTGGCAAGATCGGCATGCGTCACGCGATGACGTGGAAGCTGACCCGTGGCGGTGGTGCTGCGGCGATCTACTTCGAGGCGGCCTGTGGCATCATCACCTTCCTCTTGCTAGGTCGGTTCCTCGAAGCGCGCGCCAAGCGCCAAGCGGGCGCTGCGGTTCGGGCGCTGTTGTCTGCCGGAGCAAAAGACGTCACTGTGTTGCGCACAGAAAATGACGGCAGCATTACTGAGATTCGACGCCCGGTCGCAGCATTAAAGGTGGGCGATCACTTTGTGGTGCGTCCTGGCGAGACAGTTGCTGCTGACGGTGTCGTGCTTGAAGGCTCCACGGCTCTCGATACGTCGTTGATGACGGGTGAATCTGTGCCCGTTGAGGTCACGGTTGCGGACGAGGTCACCGGCGGTACGGTGAATACGACTGGCAGAATCACGGTAGAAGCTACCTGCGTTGGTGCCGATACCCAGCTCGCACATGTCGCGCGGCTCGTGGAGCAATCACAACTAGGCAAGGCCCAAGCCCAGCGCATTGCTGATGCGGTGGCATCCGTTTTCGTTCCTGTGGTTCTTGGGATCGCCGTCGTGACCTTGGTGCTCTGGCTGCTCTTTGGCGCCCCGCTAGCGATGGCGGTAGGAGCGGCAGTAGCAGTATTAATCATTGCCTGCCCCTGCGCTCTGGGCCTGGCAACACCAACTGCGCTGTTAGTCGGGACAGGCCGTGGTGCTCAGTTGGGAATCGCGATCAAAGGGCCGGAGGCGTTGGAACGTTCCGGTGCGATGTTGAATCGTCCTGGTGACACCATCTTGCTCGATAAAACTGGCACCATCACGACCGGTCAAATGCAGGTGACGACGTTGGCAGCCTTTGGCGCGCCAGAAGGCATCATGTTGGCAAGCGCGGCTGCAGTAGAGCAGGCATCAGAACATCCCATCGCGACGGCGATTATTCGCGCATACCGTGGTGAGCGTGGGGCCCAGATTCCGCAAGCGACACAGGCCCAAGCATTCCCTGGTGGCGGTATGCAAGCAGTCGTTGATGGGCGGCTCATCACTGTAGGCAGCCTAGAGTTCGTTGCTCAACACACGATCGGGCAGCCACCGCACTTTGCACAGACCTATGAGCAACTGCAGAAAGCGGGCAATACCCTCGTTGTCGTGGGCTGGCAGGGAGAGATTCACGGGATCATCGGTATCGCTGACACGATCAAGCCGACGTCTGCTGTCGCAGTTGCGCGACTCAAATCGCTGGGCCTTACTCCGGTGCTCTTGACTGGTGATAATGCGATCACAGCCCATGCCATTGCTCAGCAAGCTGGCATCGAGCAGGTACTTGCCGAGGTAAAGCCAGCAGAAAAAGCTGAACAGGTGGCAGCGTTACAAGCTCAAGGCAAGCGCGTAGCTATGGTCGGTGATGGCATGAATGACGCGGCAGCATTGGCGGCTGCAGATCTCGGAATTGCCATGGGAACGGGTACGGATGCGGCCATCCATGCTGCTGATCTCACCTTGATCCACGGCGATCTTTGCGGAGCGGCAGATGCGGTGCGATTAGCGCGCGCAACGCTCACGACGATCCGTGGCAATTTGGTCTGGGCCTTTGGCTATAACGTCGTGGCAATTCCGTTGGCTGCTTTGGGCTTTTTGACTCCCATGATTGCGGGTGCGGCAATGGCATGTAGTTCTGTTCTCGTCGTCACTAATTCGCTACGGTTGCGGTCCTTTAAGCCTCTTGACTGACCGTAGGTAGGTGTTACCTGCGGTATTTTCTCAGACTCGGGTAATGCCTATGGCATAAGGGATTTCGGGGCTTTCATGGGGCAAATGCGTAGGGATTTTCTGAGAAATCTTCAGGTTTGGCTTGGTGTTCGCCTTTTTCTCAGTTACCGTTGTTAATGACCACGGTGCGTAGAGAAGCGTGCCAACAAAACCCGAAACCCGTGGAGTCACTACACAATGTCAAAGATTATTTCGATCGCCGCCTCCGGTGCGGTGCTCGCTCTCACGACGGCTTCGTTTGCCGTGCCGCAGGTGCTGGCGAAGAACGTGACGTTCATCGTTGATGGAGCCGTACAAGTTGTGCGCACCACCGATGCAACCGTTGCGCAGTTCCTCGTGAATAAGAAGATTTCCTTGGGCGAACATGATGAGATCTCACCATCTCTGAGCGATTCGCTACATCAAGATAAGACCATCGAGGTCAAGTACGGACGCAAGGTTCAGCTCAAGCTCGATGGCAAAGAACAGCATCGCTGGACTACTGCTACCACCGTCAGCCAGGCATTGGACGCTTTTGCGATTCCGACGAAGCTTTCTGTGATTTCTGTTCCGACTGCGACACCTATTCCACGCGAAGGCATCGCGGTTGAGGTTCAGACAGCCAAGAACGTCACCGTAAAGTCGATGGCAGGCGATCAGCAGATCACGACGACAGGCACTGTTGCC
>JBOFIQ010000024.1:0-4799 GCA_051650245.1 Propionibacteriaceae bacterium
TCTGGACCCGACGTCATCCCCTTCTCGACATAGGGCACGAAAAGTGGGCATGGCTGGGTCACAAGTTGTGCCGTCGAGATAGCAAAGGCATCTTGATATGACCCTGACGTTGCAGTGGCGTCAGTACAGATCAGCCCGATACGACCGTTCCGTGTCGTTGCCACGGCTCGACGCGCTGCCGGAATAATCACATCAATGACAGGTACGTCATAGCGTTCACGAGCATCACGCAGCACCGCTGACGACGCCGAATTACACGCAATGGCAAGCGCTTTAACGCCCTGATCAACCAGATAATCCAAACATTCCAGAGCGAATTCGCGCACCTGCGCTAATGGGCGAGGGCCGTAAGGAGTCCGTTCGGTATCACCGAGATAGAGGATGTCTTCGTTAGGTAGTTGATCGACGATGGCGCGAGCAACGGTCAATCCGCCGAATCCGGAATCAAAGATGCCAATCGGTGCGTCTGTCTCGATAGCCACAAGAAAAGTCTAGTCCCGTCTTAGCACCAACGTCATGCCTGACCACTGACAGATCAGGCCATTTGCTAGTAGCCGAAATCACCATCGACGGCGATGAGGATTTGATATTGGAGCTCTGATAACGCCCAATAGCGCACCGCATCATAGAACCGCGGGTCATCAGTATCAATGTTATCGAGTGCTTCAGCGCTAGCGGCGTCAGTGATCTGTAACTCTTCGGTCATAGCCAATCGACAGATATTCGTCGCCCGCAGCCACTGCTCCACCATATCGGCCTGAACCTGCAAAATACCGATCAGATCGACCCGTAAATCTTGACCGCAACCAGCCGCTTCGCGTTCTGCCACGATTTCCGAGATCGTGGAGTTCACGCTATCCAAAGCGAGCTGCAATTCCCGACAACGCAAACGGCGCTGATCCCGCTCAGAATAACGACGCCACTCAGCCGCAGAAGCAGGGTCGCTGGGATAAGGATTCGGAAAGAGCCGATCCACAATGGGATCACGGCCACAGTCATCAACATCAGCGTCTGCTAACGACAGTTCCCACAGCGCAAATGGATCAGCATCGGGGGCTTGCTCCGGTTCAGCAAGCTCGTCAGGATCGATTCGTCCCCAAAGCTCCCACAGCGCTTCCCGAAAGCTCACCAACTCCCCCAGCGTCTGCTCGATGAAGATGATGTCATTGCGCCGCCAGACTGCCACTGCTACTCCGCCTTTTCCACGGTCGCCCACAACCCATAGCCGTGCATGGCATTCACGTCGCGTTCCATCTCTTCGCGGGTTCCCGAAGCAACGACGGCTTTACCATTGTTGTGGACCTGCAACATGAGCATTTCTGCACGGCCCCGCGGCATCTTAAAGTAGGTAGCAAAGACATGGGCCACGTAGGCCGTGGTATTGACTGGATCATCCCAGACAATGCAGACCCACGGATTCTGCTCTAGGGCAGAAGCTTGCGGGCTGTCCTCGAGGACTAATCCGCCTCGCGGCCTCATTGATTCCGTGCTCATAACTCCATTCTGTCAAACCACACCAAAGAAGGCTCGTAGGCTAAGACTTATGACGTATGCGATTCCGGCAGACAGCACAACGACCGCCTTGCTGACTGACCATTACGAACTCACCATGTTGCGGGCTGCTCTCCACGATGGCACTGCAAACCGCGCGAGTGTTTTTGAACTCTTCCCTCGACGCCTGCCCGAAGGGCGACGCTATGGCGTTGTCGCCGGAGTTGGCCGAGCCCTAGACGCTATCGAGAACTTCCGCTTCGACGAAGCAACGCTGACCTACCTCACCGAGAACAAGGTCATCGACGACATTACGCGTGATTACTTGGCGAACTACCGTTTCACTGGCAACCTGCGTGGCTACCCGGAAGGTGAGATCTACATGCCAGGGGCCCCGCTGCTGGTTGCCGAAGGCACCTTCGCTGAGTGCTGCATGCTAGAGACCCTGCTACTGTCGATCTACAACTATGACTGCGCCGTAGCCTCAGCAGGTTCCCGTATGACGCTCATGGCTGAGGGCCGTCCGTGCATTGAAATGGGATCACGCCGCGCCAGCGAACATGCCGCTGTCGCTGCCGCCCGCGCCGCGTGGCTTGTCGGCTTCGCTTCGACGTCGAATCTGGAAGCCGGACGACGCTACGGCATCCCCACCGGGGGCACCGCAGCACACTCCTTCACGCTGCTCCACGACACCGAGCGCGACGCCTTCGCCGCACAGATCGCGGCATTGGGCGAGAGCACAACCTTGCTCGTCGATACCTACGACATTCCCACAGCAGTGCGTACCGCAGTGGAATTAACCAAGGGCAAGTTGGGCGCGGTTCGTATCGATTCAGGTGATCTCCTCGTTGCAGCCCGCCAGACCCGAGAACTGCTCGATTCACTCGGCGCCACCGAAACCCGAATCACGGTAACCAGCGATCTCGACGAATGGCAGATTGCCGCGCTCCGTGGCGCACCTGTCAACGGCTACGGCGTTGGCACCTCACTGGTGACCGGCTCCGGCTTCCCGACCTGTGGTTTCGTCTACAAGCTCGTCGCCCGTGCCACCACCGAAGGTGGACCGCTTGAGCCAGTAGCGAAGAAGTCTCAGTCAAAGGGCACCGTTGGCGGCAATAAGTTCGTCCTACGTCAGTTCAACGCCATGGGCCGCGCCGAAGCAGACATTATCGGTATCGGCACACCGCCACGCGGCGATGCTAACGATCGCCTGCTCATGGTTGATCTTATTCGTGATGGTGTCATCATCGGTCGTGAAGATCTTGCACTTGGCCGTGCCCGCCACGAGAAGTCACGTGCAGAGCTTCCCAACGATGCTTTCAAGATGAGCAAGGGCGACCCATGCTTGACTGTTGAATACATCGATGAGGCCACTGGTACGGTGGTGGATAATCCATACGCCCAAGGGCCTGCCGGTACCGGCACTCCCGCAGGAGGGAAATAACAATGCGCGTTCTTGTCACTGGCGGCGCGGGCTTCATCGGCTCGCACACCATCATCCATTTGCTCCACGCAGGCCACGAGGTACTTGTTGTTGATAACTTCATCAACAGCAACCCCGAGGTATTTAACCGCCTGCACCAGATCACTGGTGTTGAGGTCCCGTGGCGCGAGCTCGATGTCTGCGATGAGCAGGCCATGATGGATCTGCTGGCAACCGAAAAGGTCGATGCTGCAATCCACTTTGCCGGGCTGAAGGCAGTGGGCGAGTCAGTAGAACAGCCCCTGCGTTACTACGAGAACAATCTGGTCTCGACCTTCAGCTTGGTCAAGGCGATGCTCGCCCACAATGTGACGAAGCTCGTGTTCTCCTCCTCCGCCACCGTGTATGGGCCGCGCAACCCGTCGCCCTACCTAGAGCACATGACGACATCGTCGAGCAGCCCCTACGGCTGGACCAAGGTGATGCAGGAGCAAATCCTTGCCGATGTCGCGGCAGCAAATCCGGGCTTCCAGGTCGCATTGCTGCGCTACTTCAACCCGGTTGGCGCCCATGAATCGGGCCTGATTGGCGAGGACCCCCAAGGTATTCCTAATAACCTCATGCCATTCATCACCCAGGTTGCGGTTGGCCGACGCGAGAAGTTGTCGATCTTTGGCGACGATTACGACACCGCAGACGGCACTGCGGAGCGCGATTACATTCACATTGACGATCTCGCCCGTGGCCATGTCGCGGCGCTAGACAAGCTAGCTGAGATTGATGATTCGGTGAACGCCTGGAACCTCGGTACAGGCAAACCCACCAGTGTGCTTGAGATTGTGCATGCCATGGAGTCAGCCATCGGACGCCCACTGCCGTACGTCATGGCCCCACGTCGCGCTGGCGATCTGGCCTCCTTCTACGGTGATCCAACCAAGGCCCGCGAGGAACTGGGCTGGGAAGCGCATAAGACCATCGACGATATTTGCGTCGATCAATGGCGCTGGCAGTCCAATAACCCCAATGGCTACGCCGACTAAGCGCTCATAAACGAACGCAGTGCCCCAAGGAACTCAAGGTTTCTTGGGGCACTGTGCTTATGAAGAAGAACGTCTAGCTATTGAGACGTTGCTCATAGCCGTTGAGCACGGCTGCCAACCGTAGCGCACGAGCATTATCGAAGAGGTCTTCCACAATCACCGGAGCACCGTCAGGGCCTGACAAAGGCACCTGCCAGTTGGGATATTCCTTCCACGTACCTGGCTGATTTTGGGTCTTACGCTCACCGATGGCATCGACCAGTGCAACGCACAACAACCGTGCAGGAGTCCGGGTGATGAAGCGATGCAGCGCCAGTACTGTCTGCTCAATGTCGTCAGTGCGCTCAGCCAGATCACCTGACTCCACCAAAGCTGTCAGCCACGCATCCAGATCAGCCTTGCTACGAGCTAGCTCCTCATCGACTGGAACGGTGAGCAAGCCCAACCGATCACGTAACTGCACATGATCCAAATTGAGGTAACCAGCAGTCGGCGGCAGGTCATGGCTCGTCACTGATGCCATGCAGTATTCGCGCCACAATTCTGGCTGCAGCGGATGGCCTTGACCGTCCCCTTCAAACCACAGAATCGATGTCCCTAGAAGACCACGTCGGCGCAAGTAATCCTGCACCCAAGGCTCAATCGTGCCCAGATCCTCACCGATCACAACCGCGCCTGCTCGATAGGCCTCCAACGCAATAATGCCGATCATGGCCTCATGGTCGTAGCGCACATACGTACCTGCTGAGGCATCTTGACCCATCGGAAGCCACCACAAGCGGAACATCCCCAAGATGTGATCGACACGCAAACCACCCGAATGCCGCAAGGCACCAGCCACCATT
>JBOFIQ010000025.1:0-2823 GCA_051650245.1 Propionibacteriaceae bacterium
CAAGATATTTCTTTCGGTCCAATGAATCTTGGGCTCGATCCAGAGCACGCAGCCGAGCGGGTTGAAGAAGCGATGGCTTTGCTTGGGGTAGAAAAGCTAGCCCGACGAGCCACTCATCAACTGTCCTATGGCGAACGTAAACGAGTCGCTACCGCTGGAGCCGTTGCCATGCGACCAGAGGTATTGCTCCTCGATGAGCCGACGGCTGGGCTAGACCCGGCTGGTGTCCGCGACATGCATGCGGCCTTAGCCCGGGTCCATGAGCATGGCGCGACGATTATCGTTGCCACCCATGACGTGGATTGGGCGCTTGCCTGGGCCGATCAAGCATTGATCGTTGTCGATCATCGAGTGATCCAAGGCTCGATTGTCGAGCTACTTGATGATCCGGAATTGGTGGAACGCGCTCATTTGGTGCAACCGTGGGCGCTTGCAGTAGCGCGACGTTTGGGCTTGTCGCAACGTCCCACCAATCTCGACGATCTCGTTAGCGTGCTTCAGAACCGATAGCTAGCGTCCAAGCAGTTACCGTGCGCGAGGGCTGCCAGCCGCGTAAACGGCCAATCGCATCACCATTCTCGACGCCGATCCGGGCAAGATCACCACCAAAGCGAGAATGCCACTGCATAACAGCCATCTCGGTTTCCATGGTGACCCCATGAACCACGAGGCGGCCTCCCGGACGTAACCGCGCGATACCTTCTTCAATGATGGCGGTACTTGCTCCGCCGCCGATGAAGATGGCATCAGGGTCGGGCAATCCTTCAGGTAGCCCGGTCGCGAGGTCATGGATGATGATCTCGTATTGACCAGGTTCGGTCAGGTTCTCGGAGTTCATTCGAGCATTGGCGGCTCGGTCATTCTTGCGTTCGACGCCAACGGCGCGGCACCGGGGATCGGTGCGGCACCATTCGACCGCGATTGAACCAGCTCCTGTCCCGAGATCCCACAGCATCTCACCGGGGGAGGGACGTAGCGAAGCCAGTGCGATCGCACGAACGAAACGCTTAGTAATGAGGCCGTCATGGACAAAATGCTCCTCAGCAAGGCCAGGAGTCCGGCCGAGGAGTGCGGTATCACGATCAATGGTCACAGGCTAAGACTAGGGGCCAGCTCGCCCTGGAAAAACATATATGGCAGTATCAAGGGGCACTGCTGGATGAATTTCGGTGAAAGCCCGAAGCGGTCCCGCCACTGTGATCCCGTGAGGGTAAGCCAGGTCGACCAGCAGTATCCCGATCGGGGAACGGCTGGGCGAGGACCCATGACGCGCCACACGACCGCTCGGATACCACGATCGTGAAGGAGTTCCCCGTGATCCCACAGCCAACTGCTGGCAGCGTCACCCTTGTTGGTGGAGGTCCGGGCGATCCTGATCTCATTACTGTTGCAGGGCTCAAGGCATTGCGTGCTGCCGACGTCATTTTGTATGACCGTCTTGGACCAGTGAGCCTTCTCGATGATGTGAGCGCTGAGTGCATCCCCGTGGGCAAGATTCCTCACGGCGAGTATGTCCCGCAGGAACGCATTAATCAGCTCTTGGTTGAGCATGCGCAAGCTGGACGTGCGGTGGTGCGGCTCAAGGGCGGGGATAGCTTTGTTTTTGGCCGTGGCGGCGAGGAATGGCAGGCCTGTGCGGCAGCCGGGATTCCCTGTCACGTCATTCCCGGCGTCTCGTCCTCGACGTCAGCACCAGCTTTGGCAGGTATCCCGCTGACGCACCGTCACTTGGTTCAGGGGTTCACCATTGTGTCGGGCCATGTTGGTCCCAAAGATGCCCGCTCAAAGGTGGACTGGCATGCGCTAGCCAAGACTCGGACCACCTTGGTAGTCCTCATGGGCATCGCGCATTTGGACGAAATCGTCGAGGCCCTGCTTGAGGGCGGTCTCGAAGCAGATACCCCAACAGCCGTTATCGCTGATGCAAGTATTGATACCCAGCATGTGGTGCAGACCCAGCTCAATGAGGTTGTTGGCGCGGCTACTGCTGCGGGCATTACGCCACCGGCGGTGGTTGTCGTTGGAGCCTGTGCCGGGCTAGATCTGGCTCATACTGAGGCATCACAGCGGGTGCCAAGCGATCACTAATCCAGCGAGTCACATGCGGTAGGGCGGGCATGGCGTACGAGGAGTAGCCCCAAGACTGCTGTCACCAGTGGAATAGTCCACGCCATCACCATATGTGGCTAATCTTGGAGGAGCTGTCGACGTGATAGGCACATATTCGTCACGATGACCACAAGGATTGCTAAGCCCCGATAGCGCAATGGTTTTGTGAGAAGCCCCAGCGCTGGGATCAGCACAATCGTGTACCACGGGTAGAACGCTGGACCGACGATAAGAGCTGCAATGGTGACGCGGGCAGAAACGCTAAAGCCTTTACCCTGCGGTTCGCGCAAGAGCAGAAGTAAAGCCAAGGCCAGCGGGCACATAACGGTCAGAAGCGATATATTCTCGACGATCCAACCGTATGCTCCAGGAGAGTGGGGTATCCCTTGCGTTTTGACAAGGGATATCGCCTCTAGGTCTCTGATGATATTGCGGCAAAAGCGTCCAGGGATTCCGTCGGCATGTAGCCAGGCATAGCCTCCGGGGAATATGCCAGATATCAGAATGGCAAGTATCAGCGGAACAACGGTCGCTCCAGCGCAGTAGCTAAGTCGGATAATCCATGGGGTGCGCTTGTGGCTACGGTTGGCAAGATAGGGGTAGGCCGCAAGGAGAAATACAGAGAACGGCTTGAGCCAGATAGCGATAAGTGCAAGAGCAATGGGGCCCCATAAGCAATTACTCGTGGCTTTGATGCCAGGACTAGTGCGCTGG
>JBOFIQ010000026.1:0-2330 GCA_051650245.1 Propionibacteriaceae bacterium
CTACGGTCTTTCCACCACGGCTGTTCTTCTTGCGCTACAGCGGCGCTATCAGCGGCATTGGCGCTCTGGTCAGTGTCCATAACGACTCCAGGCTAGCGGAGTTTTAGGTAATCCTGGGCTCCTGCGGTAGCCCACACCATCGAGATGGGGTGAGCCAATCTGTCACCCTGAAATCCATATTCCGGCGAGCAGCGCCATTGTCGTGTCAATTGATGGAAATAGTTGAGGGTGCTCTGGGTGATACTGGGGTGAATATTGCCCGCTCACCTATCTAAAGTCCTCTACCAGTTCTTAAAGTTGCCAGTGTTGCAGTACGGATCCCCCGAACCGTCTGTTGGTACACAAAATTGATCGTCCGCGCTGGTATCCCCCGAGCAAGCGCGGACGATCTTTTATGTTCATCGAGACTTTCATCACCACATGCAACTGCCCGCCGGGAATCCCGACGGGCAGCAGCACGGAAAGCGATCGTTTAGATCATGGGATGACGCTCAAGACCCACGTCATCTGCAGCCTTAACAAAGGTGGCGATGGCGTGATCGAGATCTTCACGCGACAGCCCGGCTGACATCTGCGTACGGATACGAGCCTTGCCCTTTGGTACCACGGGGTAGCTGAAAGCCCGGACATAAACACCGTTCGCAAGGCAGATATCAGCGATCTTAGCAGCCATGACAGCGTCGCCAACCATGACTGGCACGATGGCGTGATCGGACTCAGGAATGGTGAATCCCAGCTTGTTCATCTCGGTACGGAAGTACGTCGTATGTGCCGTCAACGTGTCAAGCAACTCACCCGATGACTGCAACATATCAATGCAGGCATGCGTCGCAGCGACGATTGCGGGAGCTACCGAGTTCGAGAACAAGTACGGACGCGAGCGCTGCCGCAGCATCTCAATGATTTCCTTGCGGCCCGAGGTGTAGCCACCCGAAGCCCCGCCTAGCGCCTTGCCCAGCGTGCCGGTCACGATATCAACGCGGTCCTGCACCCCGAAGCGCTCCGGTGTGCCTGCGCCAGTCTTACCCACGAAACCAACCGCATGGGAATCATCGACCATGACCATCGCACCGTACTTATCGGCCAGATCGCAGATCTGGTCTAGCGGGGCAACGTAGCCGTCCATGGAGAAAACGCCGTCTGTGGCGATGAGCTTGTAGCGGCAGCCCTTGGCAGCAATCAACTGCGCTTCCAGATCGGCCATATCGCGGTTCTTGTAGCGGAAGCGCTGAGCCTTGGACAACCGGACGCCATCAATGATCGACGCATGGTTGAGTTCATCAGAGATGATGGCATCTTCTGCACCACACACAACCTCGAAAAGGCCACCATTGGCGTCGAAGCAGGAGCTGTACAAGATGGTGTCTTCGGTGTGCAGGAACTGCGAAATCTTGTATTCCAGCGCTGTGTGCTGCGTGGAGGTGCCGCAGATGAAGCGCACCGAGGCCATGCCGAAGCCCCATTCGTCCATGCCTTGCTTTGCAGCCTCGATGAGAGTCTTGTTATTGGCCAACCCCAGGTAGTTATTGGCACAGAGGTTGATGACCTTACGGCCGTCCTCAACTCCGATCTTGGCTGCCTGCTCTGTCGTGAGCGCAGCCTCATACTTGTAGAGCCCCTCGGCCTTGAGTTGGGCTAGCTGATCGAGAAAATCTTGCTTAAGTGCACCGTACATGCGTTAGTTCTCCCAGTTCATGACGACCTTACCGCCCTTGCCCGAGTTGGCATCGGCGAAAGCGTCGTTGAAGTCGGTGTAATGGTAGCGGCCCGTGATGACGCCAGAGATATCAAGACCATTGGCCAACATGACCGACATGTTGTACCAGGTTTCAAAGATCTGGCGACCCGTCACGCCCTGCATCGTGAGCATGTTGAAGATGACCTTGGAGAAGTCCACTTCCGTATTCTTGCTAGGGGTGCCCAGCATGGCGATCCGGCCACCGTGGGTCATGCTATCGATCATCTGATTCAGCGCAGCGCCTGAACCTGAAATCTCCAGACCGATATCGAAGCCTTCCTTGATATCCCAGTCCGCGAACTTTGCGTCCATCGTGTCGTGGAGCGGGTTAAAGGTGTTCTTCAAACCAAGTGTGTGCGCTAATTCGAGACGTTCGTCAGACAAGTCAGAGACCACGACGCGACGAGCACCAGCGAACTGATCCACAAGTGCTGCCATGAGACCGATCGGACCAGCACCGGTCACGAGGACGTCCTCATTAAGGCAGGGGAACTGTAGCGCGGTATGTACCGCATTGCCGAAGGGATCAAAGATTGCGGCAACATCAGTATCGATGTCTTGTTTGTGCTTCCAGACGTTGGACTGTGGCATG
>JBOFIQ010000027.1:0-3431 GCA_051650245.1 Propionibacteriaceae bacterium
ACCCCAACTCCCGATAGGGGTAGTACTGCTGGCGCCACCCCCTCGGCGCCGCATGTAGTGCCCACGTCAGGAGGGGAACCCTGCTTGCATGATCAGATTCCTCCCTACTATCCCTACCCGATCTACGAAAGGATCCCCATGCTCGACACAGACCTCATCGCCCAGCTCAAGCAGTACCTCGAGCTAGTGCAGATCCCGATCGAACTTCATTCCTCCCTTGACGACTCGCCAAAGTCCGTTGAGCTGCGCGACATGTTGAATGACATCGCTGCTTGCTCCGACAAGGTCACAGTTGTTGAGAAGAACGATGATGCGCGTAAGCCGTCCTTCGGTATCGCCCGAGTCGGCGAAGAAGCGCGCGTCCGCTTTGCGGGCCTGCCCTTGGGCCATGAGTTCACCTCGCTGGTGTTGGCTCTGCTGCAGGTCGGTGGGCACACTATTAAGGAAGATCAAGCCGTGATTGACGCGGTGAAGAACCTTCCGGGCGACTACGACTTCGTGACGTACATGTCGCTGACCTGCCAGAACTGCCCGACGGTAGTCCAGGCACTCAATGCCATGGCCGCGATCAACCCGCGAATCAAGCACACCGCCGTCGAAGGCTCACTATTCCAGGAAGAAATTGAGAGCAAGCGTATTCTCGCTGTTCCCACGGTTTTCCTTAACGGCGAAGAGTTCACCTCGGGCCGTACCACGATGGCTGAGTTTGTTGGCAAGCTCGATACCGGTGCTGCAGCACGCGCGGCAGAAGGCCTTAATGCCAAGGAGCCGTTCGACGTGCTCGTGATCGGTGGCGGCCCGGCTGGCGCAGCAGCATCGATCTACACTGCCCGTAAGGGTATTCGTACCGGCGTTGCTGGTGAGCGTATCGGTGGCCAGGTCAATGACACGATGGCGATTGAAAACCTCATCTCTGTTCCGTACACCGAAGGCCCCAAGCTCGCTGGTGCGCTGGCTGGGCACATGAACCAGTACGGCATCGATCAGATGTCGAGTGTGCAGGCCAATGGCCTGATCGCAGGCAAGGATGGCGAGCTGCACACGGTGACCTTTGAAGGTGGCGGTGAACTCAAGGCTAAGACCATCATCATCTCGACGGGTGCTCGTTGGCGCACGCTGGGCGTCCCCGGCGAGGACCAGTACCGCAATAAGGGCGTCACCTTCTGCCCCCATTGCGATGGTCCGCTGTTCAAGGGCAAGCCGATCGCCGTTGTCGGCGGCGGTAACTCCGGTATCGAAGCCGCAATCGACCTTGCTGGTGTCGTGTCGCACGTCACGGTCGTTGAGTTCCTTGATGTTCTCAAGGCTGACGATGTGCTGGTCAATAAGCTCAACTCGCTCCCGAATGTCACGGTTATCACGTCGGCTCGGTCGACTGAGGTCCTTGGTGATGGTTCCTCTGTGACTGGTCTGGCATACGAGGACCGCAATACGGGCGAGATCAAGAGCATTGATGTGGCTGGCATTTTCGTCCAGATCGGCTTGCTGCCGGTCACGGATTGGTTGGCTGAGTCGGGCGTTGAGCTTTCTGGGCGCAAGGAGATCGTTGTCGACGAGCGCTGCCAGACCAATATCCCCGGTGTCCTTGCTGCTGGTGACTGCACCACGGTGCCGTACAAGCAGATCATCATTTCGATGGGGCAGGGCGCTACTGCTGGCCTGTCGGCCTTCGATTACCTCATCCGTCAGGCTCCGGCTACGGCATGAACCTTCGCGACCTCGAATATCTCGTAGCGCTCGACGAGCATCGACACTTCGGTCGTGCTGCCCAGTCGGTCTACGTCAGCCAGCCCACGCTGTCGACGCAGATCAAGAAACTGGAAGCCGAACTAGGCCTCGAACTTGTCGAGCGGGGGTCGCGCACCGTGATCTTTACCGCGCCGGGGGAACGCATCCTCCGGCGCGCACGGCGCATTCTTGCTGAAGCTGACGAGATTCGGGCTATCGCGCGCCAAGCGTCGAACCCGCATACGGGAACCTTGCGTATTGGCATATTTCCCACATTGGCACCGTATTTCTTGCCCCACATCATGCCGGCCTTAACTGAGCGATTCCCCTCACTTGAGATCTTGCTCGTGGAGGAAAAATCAGCAGTTTTGCTAGATCAACTCACCAAGGGCAGCCTTGATGGTGCTTTCGTCGCAATGCCAGTCAGCGATGAGGGTTTTCATGTGGAGCCGATGTTTCGTGAGGAGTTCGTCCTTGCAGCGCCAGCGGGACATCCGTTGGGGCAGCGTAGTCGGTTGCGGATGGCAGACCTTGCCAGCGAGGAATTATTACTCCTTGCAGAGGGGCACTGCTTGCGCGACCAGGCCCTTGAAGTCTGCGCTCATCACGGTGCAATTGAGCGGCGTGGATTCCAGGCAACATCGCTAGAAACGCTTCGACTCATGGTGGCAGAGGGCGTGGGCATGACACTCTTGCCGATGTTTTCTGTGTCGGCGCCGGTGGTGCATAACCCCGCTATCGTTATCCGCGAGTTTAGCGACCCAAAGCCCTGCCGTGACATCGCTTTAGTGACGCGTAAGACCACGGCACAGCGGGAACTTATCGATGATCTCACCGAGCAGATTCGTGACTGCCTCTCGACGATGGTGGTTCAGCCACTAACTCGGTTAGGCTCAGTCTGATACTGCGCTTAGCAAGGAGACATGATGACCAGGTACGGCGCAATCTTTGATCTTGATGGCACGCTGGTCAATACGATTCCGCTGATTCAGGAATCATTCGTTCATACTCACCGTGTGGTTTTAGGCGAGGATCTGGCTCCTGAGACGTGTTTGTCCTGGATTGGCCTACCGCTCACGACGATCTATGCTCAATGGCCACGTCAGCAGCAAGACCTGACGCAGGCCTACCTAGCCTATAACTATGATCTAATCGCTACACGCCAGCAGCATTACCTCGGTATCACTGAGCTTATTGATGATCTGATCGCGGCAGATATTGCCATTGCTGTTGCGACGTCGAAGAGCCAGCGTTCGGCTCAGCGGAGCTTGGAGGTGGCTGGTCTTAGCGACCGGATCACAGCAGTGGTGGCGCTGGAATCAACAGCAGAACATAAGCCCCATCCAGCGCCATTGTTGGCAGCAGCGCAACTACTGACGTGTGTTCCAGAACGGTGTGCCTATATCGGTGATGCGGTTACTGATATGCAGGCAGCTCGGGCAGCGAAGATGTGTGGCATTGGTGTGACGTGGGGTGCCGCGACGCGGGCGGAGCTCGTGGACTCGGGGTATCCGCATTTCGTGGCTCAAAAGCCCAGCGATATTGCCGTTATCGTGCGTAATGTGTGTGCCTAGATAGTAAGGACCCACACCGGTATGGGGGATACCGATGCGGGGTACTTCTTACCTTATCGTATCGACGGCAGAAATATAACCCCCAGAAAAGCAATACGCGGGCTAGCCGCTCAGATAGGTAATAAACGT
>JBOFIQ010000028.1:0-9412 GCA_051650245.1 Propionibacteriaceae bacterium
CATCCTCATTGACTGCGCACCTAGCCTGGGGCTACTCACGATCAATGCATTGACGGCAGCGGATTACGTCATCATGCCGTTGGAGCTGGAGTTCTTTGCATTGCGTGGCATCGCGTTGCTGACTGACACCATCGAGAAGGTACAAGAGCGGCTCAACCCGGAGCTTGAAATCTTGGGCATCTTGGGAACGATGTATGACTCACGGACCTTACATTCGCGTGAAGTTCTTGAACGTGTCGTGCAGGCTTTTGGCGATACCGTCTTCCATACGGTAATCCGACGCACCATCAAGTTCCCCGAGACGACCGTGGCCGGGGAACCGATCACGACCTATGCTTCCACATCGCCGGGCGCGGAGGCCTATCGGGCATTGGCTGTCGAGGTGCTTGCACGATGCCGCGAAAAGTAAGTCTTCCAGGCACAGCAGAGCTCTTTCGTACGACGCAACCGCTAGCGGACAAGGCTCCTGACCACGCGACTCAACCTAGCGGGCGCGTCCGTCATGACGAGAAGATCACGATCTATCTCAGTCGAGATGAGTTGCTGGCCTTAGAGCAGGCCCGGTTGACGCTTCGAGGCAACTTCGATCTTGCGGTAGACCGAGGTCGACTTGTTCGTGAGGCTATCGCTGTCACCTTGGCCGATCTTGGCGAGCACGGCCACGACAGCGACATCGTGCGTAGACTTTCGCTGTGTGAGGACTAATTCGCTACCGACGCCCGACCTGGAACAGGGCAGTACCGGAAGTTTTGAGGTCCATCTTGATATTTTTCAAGGCCCCTTCGATCTCTTATTGCACCTCATCTCCAAGCACAAACTCGATATCACTGAGGTCTCACTATCGGCGGTAACCGATGAGTTCATCGCACATGTCAAAGAGTTGGGTAGCCGAGCTGATCTGGATACGACAACCGCTTTTCTTGTCGTAGCTGCGACACTGCTTGACCTCAAAACTGCGCGATTGTTACCGCAAGGTGAGATCGATGACAGTGAAGATCTTGCGCTTCTGGAAGCCCGCGATCTGTTGTTTGCGCGACTCTTGCAGTACCGCGCGTTTAAGATGATTGCCGCCTGGCTGGCTCAAAATCTTGAAGCTGAAGGGCGACGGTTTCCCCGTCCAGGTGGCTTAGAACCACAATTTGCCTCTTTACTTCCCGAGGTTGAGCTGCGGGTAACCGGAGCAGAACTTGCTCAACTATGCGTGCGGGCGATGCAACCTAAAGCGGTAGCAGAAGTCTCTATCGAGCATATTCATACCCCAACAGTGAGTGTGCGCGAGCAAGCCCAACTGGTCCTTGAGCGGGTTAAACGTAGCCAGGCCCTGACTTTCCGCCAACTCAGTGCCGATGCCGACAAGATCACGACAGTGGTCCGGTTCCTCGCACTCTTGGAACTTTTCCGCGAGAAGTTGGTCGCATTTGAACAACGAACACCGCTGGGAGAACTGACGATTCGCTGGACCGGGGGCGAGGCTGATGACGTCGATATTCACGATGAATTTGACGGTGCGAGTCCCGATTCCGATGCTACGTCAGACCCCACACAGGTAGAGGAGTGAGCCGATGAGTGAACCGCATCCCTTAACTGGTCCGGTCGAAGCGATGTTGCTCATGGCCGATGAGCCGCTTGCTGCAGTAACGCTTGCCGAAGCTCTGGGGGTGCCCGTCGTAGAAATCACGGCGTGCCTGGCGTCCTTGGCTACTTTCTATGACGAGTCTGGACGAGGTTTTGAACTACGCCATGTCGGGGGTGGCTGGCGCTATTACACCCGAGCCGAACATGCCCCATTGATCTCTGCCTGGCTCATGGAGGGTCAGCACAGTCGGCTATCACAGGCTGCATTGGAGACATTAGCGGTGATCGCCTACCTTCAGCCGATCTCGCGTGCACGTATTTCTGCAGTGCGTGGAGTTAACGTCGATGGGGTGGTGCGAACGCTGACTGCACGCGGGTTAATCACCGAACACGGCAGTGATGAAACCAGCGGTGCGATGCTTTTTGTGACGACAGACCTTTTTCTTGAGAAGATGGGGATGCAGGACTTAGCTGAACTGCCCGCACTCGCTCCACATTTGCCCGAAGCGCAAGCGTTGGAAGCTGAGCTTGCGGAACTTGCTGTTGAACGTAGCGCTGCTGAGGCAGCCCAGGAACAACAGCCCGAACGTGCGGATAACCAACCCGCTACGGTTCCGACGCCCGTCGTGACCGATAACGCCACAGCCGAGATGGCAGAGATGGAGTCACCCGAATGATCGAGGAACCAGTAGGCATCCGCCTACAAAAAGTTTTAGCCCAAGCCGGTATTGCCTCGCGTCGAGCAGCAGAAATCATGATCGACAAAGGCCGAGTTGAGGTCAATGGTGCAATCGTGCGTGAGCAAGGACTTCGCGTTGATCCTAGCCGTGACACGATTCGCATTGATGGTGCGCGTATCCCGACGGCTCGTCGGCACATGTATTTCGTCTTTAATAAGCCTCGTGGTGTTGTCTCCACCTTGGACGATCCCGAAGGCCGCCCGACGCTGTCGGACTATCTGACGAAGCGCAAGGAGCGGCTGTTCCATGTTGGTCGTCTTGATACCGACACCGAAGGTTTGCTGCTGCTGACCAATGATGGTGAGTTTGCTCATCGCATGGCGCACCCGAGCTACAAGGTCAAGAAGGTCTACCTTGCTGAGGTTGAGGGATTTACACATAATGACACGCTCAAGCGTCTTGAGAAGGGCCTACACCTCGACGATGGCCCGGTACGACCAGACAAGATCAAGCTGGTACAGCGCAACGACACTCGCTCACTTATCGAGGTGACGCTCCATGAAGGGCGTAACCGTATCGTGCGTCGTATGTTTGATGCGGTGGGTCATCCAGTACGTCGTCTCTCGCGTACCAGTATTGGGCCGGTGTGGATCGGGAATCTGCCGCTGGGAGAGTTGCGTGAACTGACCCGTGAAGAACTAGGCAAGTTGCTCGACATCACGGAGATGTAGCATGCGGATCTACGGCATCGAGACAGAGTTTGGTCTGACGTGCATTACCAAGAATGGGCACCGCCCCAGCGCTGAGGAATCTGCGCGCTACTTGTTTCGCCCGCTGACCCAACACCATGACTCCACCAACGTCTTTCGACGTAATGGGGCACGGCTCTATCTCGATGTCGGAGCTCACCCGGAATACGCCACCGCAGAATGTAGCGAGTTGGTTCAGTTGCTCGAACATGATCGTGCTGGTGAGGAACTTTTCGTTGAGCTAGCAGCGCAGGGTTCTGCGCTGCTCGCCAGCGAGGGGATCGACGGGCGCCTTGCCATGTTCAAGAACAACACCGATAGTTTCGGTAATAGTTACGGCTGCCACGAGAACTATCTGGTGTCGCGGGTGGAGGATTTTGACCTCTTTTCAGCGCGGCTACTGCCATTCTTTGTGACCAGGCAATTACTGTGCGGCGCGGGCAAGATCCTGGTCGAAGATGGTGTTGCTCGATTTGCGGTGAGCCAGCGAGCCGAGCACATGGTGCAGGCTGTGTCATCGGCAACAACGCGAAGCCGTCCGATGATCAATACCCGTGACGAACCGCATGCTGACCCACGTCGATGGCGCCGACTCCACGTCATCGTGGGAGATGCCAATATGGCTGAACCAACGACGTTACTCAAAGTGGGCTCTACTGAGTTGGTGCTGCGGCTGTTGGAGTCTGGATCGACAGTCTTTGATGACCTCATCCTCAAAGATCCCTTAGTCGCAATCCGCGACGTTGCCCGCGACTATCGCGGACAGGCGCGGGTGCAGTTGGCTAATGGTCGTGAGCTGAGCGCACTGGAATTGCAGCGCCGCTATCTTGATGCTGCCTCGACTCTGCCAGATCTTGATCCGGTACTCGATAGCGTGGGGGAGCTATGGGCAAAGGTGCTCGATGCCATTGATAGCGGTAATTGGTCAGCAATCGCACACGACATTGATTGGGCGATCAAGCTGAGCTTATGCGATCGCTATGGAGCGCTATGGGGCTGTGATCTTTCTGACCCGCGGATGTTGCAGCTTGACCTTGCCTATCACGAGATCACCGGCTCAGGTATTGCGCGACTATTAGAGCGAAATGGAGCGATCCATCGGATTACGGCTCCAGAACAGGTGCAGCATGCGATGACTACTGCACCGGCAACAACCAGAGCTAAGTTGCGCGGTTCATTTATTGCAGCAGCACAGGATCATCAGCGTGGTTTTACTGCTGACTGGGCGACTCTGGCGTGCACTGATCTCACCGATGGGGTGGTGATGTGCCCTGACCCATTTGCGACGGTGGATGCACGGGTTGACCGCGTGATTGAGCGTATGTCCAGCGAGCCGAAAACGACGTCGCCATATGGGACTCGCAAGCTCGGCTAGAGTGGGTCTGTGTTTTCTTCTCGAATTATGCGCACAGGTGCTGGCCTGACGCTCGCGGCTTCGCTCGCGCTAACCGGTTGCTCCTCGTCGACTAAGAAGGAGCCGGACTTCACTCCGACACAACCTGCTGTCTCGCCGCTCCCAGCGCCGACAGAGACGACCCCAGCACCTGATACCGCCGCTCCAGCGAAGGTTGAAGCGACGCTGGATAACGTCCGTGTTGATGGAGCCAAGGGAGCGCAGCCGCTGATTACTGTGCCCGCACCGTGGGCTATTGAGAACACCACGGTCAAGGTCCTTGACGAGGGAACCGGCCCTGTCGTGAGTGCAGGTACGACTGTCTTGGTGAACTACACCGGTGTAAATGGCCGTACTAACAAGGTCTTTGATTCGAGCTACCTCCATGGTGGACTTCCGATTGCTTTCCCTCTCACTGGTGTAGTCACTGGTTTTGCGAAGGGTTTGCAAGACCAAAAGGTTGGTAGCCGAGTCCTTATCGCAATGACCGGTGCTGACGGTTATGACTCCAAGGGCGGGCAAGCTGGCTCGGGTATCAATGTGGGCGACACCTTGATCTTCGTTGTGGAGATTGTGGACGCGCAGCAGAGCGCTGTCTGGGGTACGCCGGTTCCCGCACAGGAGGGGCTGCCGAAGGTTGCTGCCGACGCTAAGAACCCGGCAGTGGAGATCCCGACTGGGTATGCGGCGCCAGCAGATACCGTGTCACAGCTCATCATCGATTCGGCATCAGCACATAAGGTCGTTGCGACTGATACCGTCACTGTGCGCTACTCCATGTACTCGGCGAAGACTGGACAGCAAATTTCCCATAACTGGGATGCTGACAAGCCAGAGACTGGACAGCTCAGCCGTCTTCTCCCCGGCTGGAAGAAGGGGCTCGTGAATGTCCCTGTAGGTTCGCGGGTATTGCTGGTCATTCCGCCAGCCGATGGTTACCCCAGTGGCGACGCCACCCACAAGATCGATGCAGGCGACACGCTGGTGTGTGTGGTCGATGTGTTGTGGTCAGGTGCGGGTCAGTAAGCGATCCACTCATCATGGGTGATGCTGCTGGACTCAAATCGGTCCAGCAGCATTGCCATATCGGGGCACTCTCCGGCGTCGGCAAGGCCAAGTGATTCAGCAAGTCGTCCGCGTACAGCAGCCACGCTCATTCCTTGTGCGGCAAGGTCGGCTAAGGTCACCGCGCCGTCGCGTTTGGCAAGCCGAACCCCCTGGGCATTCGTGACTAAGCCGATATGCGCATAGGTCATCTCCGCAAAGCCAAGCTGTGCTCCCAGCCAGGCTTGGGTTGGCGATATAGGTAAGAGATCGCGGCCACGACACACTTGATCGACGCCAGTTAACCCGTCATCGACCACGCTGGCGAGGTTATAAGCAAAAACACCGTCATTGCGTACCACGACGATGTCATCGACACAGGCGCTGACAGCACCAGCCCACAGATCGGTAATAGTTGCGGTTGCTCCATGTGCATGTACTCGCCAGGCTGGTTGGCGTTGCGCCGCGAGGCTAGATCGTTGTGCGGCTGTGAGTTCTCGGCAGGTTCCGGGGTAACGCCCGGGGATGGCATGAGGTGCGCTCGCGGCCTGGGCGATCTCGCGACGTGTGCAAAAACAGGGATAGCGGTCTAGCTGAGCGACCGCATCGCGGTAGAGCTCTAGCCGTTCAGATTGGCGAAGCACCGGACCGTCAGCGTCTAGGCCCAGACGAGCTAGATCAGCAAGCTGGCGTTGGGCTACTGCTGGAGCAGCAGCGACGCGTTGTTGGTCGAGATCATCAATACGCAAGAGGAACCGTCGCCCTGTTGAGCGGGCTAAGAGCCAGGCCACCATAGCCGTGCGCAGATTGCCCAGGTGTAGATCTGAGGTAGGGCTTGGTGCATAGCGGCCAGCAGCAGTCATGCCTCCCACAGTAGCGATTGTGATGTCGCTACGATGCAGCTATGGCAGCGGCAAAGCAGGAACGACTCATTAATCTGACGATCTGTTTGCTTTCAGCACGTCGGTATATCACGAAAGATGAGATCCGGAAATCAGTAACGAACTATGCCGATCTTGATCATGCAAACTTTGATCGCATGTTCGAGCGTGACAAAGCAGATCTGCGTGAGCGCGGCATTCCGATTGATACTGGATATAATGATGCGGGGTTCAACGATGAACCGGGCTACCGGATTCCTCGCGCTGAGTTTGAGCTTCCAGCAGTAGAACTGACCTCTGGCGAATCTACTGCCGTTGCTATCGCAGCCCAGTTATGGCAACAGCAGACCCTCGATGATGCGAATCGTTTGGCGCTAGTGAAATTACGTGCCATTGGTGCAGATCCAGACCCAGATCGAGCGTCAGCACTTGGTTTGGCTGCCGGAGCGCTGACGCCAAGTATTCCAGACGAGATTTTTGCGGTGTTCTTCCGTGCATGTGGTTTACGCCAACAGGTTCGGTTTAGCTATCGAGACCAGCAACGCACCCTTGAGCCCTGGGCCATCACGATGCGACAGAACGCCTGGTATGTCACTGGTCTTGATGTAGACAAGCAGCTGCAGCGTAGCTACCGGCTCAACCGAGTGGGAGCTAACGCAACCTTGCTCGGCAAGCCCGGCGCCTTCGAACGGCCTGAGCATATTAATGCCCGAGATATTGCCCAATCGTTAGAGCCTCAAGGTGCGACGATGTCGGCAACACTGGCTATTCGAGATGATGCTGCGCCGCAGTTGCGACGACGGGGAACGTTGTGTGAGAAACCAGCGCCATGGCCAGATTATGCACTCTATGAGATTGATCTTGTCGAAGCTGCGGCAGTCGGCGATATTGCTGCCGCCGGTGATGATGTCATCGTGGTGGAGCCGGAGCAGTTGCGTGATGCTGTGATATCTCATCTGCGTCAGGTCGTTGGAATGGAGCAGTCCCATGCATGATTTCCGTCATCTCCTAGCGCTGGTGCCCTACTTCCAGCAGCACCCTGGGCGTACTACGGCAGAAGCTGCTGCAGATCTTGCGACGACCGAAGCGCAGATCTTGAAAGATCTCAAGTTGCTGTGGCTATGTGGGCTACCAGGACAAGGTGGCGGTGATGTCATCGAAGTTTCTATCGTGCCAACACTCGATAGTGCCGATGACGACGATGATGATAAAGATCCGTTCCGCAAGGGGGGAGCGGTCTATCTCAGCAATGCCGATTATCTATCCCGACCGTTACGACTCACTGAAGATGAGGCATTGGCACTGATCTTGGCGCTGGATTTTGCTGAGAGTATCGCCTCGTCGCAGCTTGCCCATGAGCTCGCCAGTGCCCGAGAGAAGTTACAGGACGCATTAGGCGACCGTGCCTTGCGTGCGGGTGCTGTCATCGCTGCTGGGGGCTCACCGGAAGTCCGCGATCAGGTAGCAATGGCGATCGCACAGTCGCGTCAGTTGCAGCTCGTTTTCGATGGACAGCAGCGCACAACGACCCCGATTGTTGAGCCGGCCAGCACTTTCGTTCGTGATGGATATCACTATCTTCACGCGTATTCGTTGGATCGTGATGACTGGCGGCATTACCGAATGGATCGTATCGCTACAGCGACTGTGCTGGAGCAGAACAGTAGCAAACGCGAGGTGCCAGCAATCGAGCCGTTGTCATGGGCACAAACGTTGACGACAACAACAGAAGTAACGCTGACGATCACGCCAGCAGCCCGCTGGATTAGCGAATATTTCCCTGTCCTCGACGCTACCCCGGACACTGTTCGTCTTGGTGTGACCTCACCGGATTGGTTAGCAGCGTTGTTACTTCGACTTGGCCCAGCAGTCGTTGCTCTTGAGCCGACACAGGCAGCAACGCCAGCTCAGCAGCAGGCAGAAGCAGCCCTTGCGCGATACGCGTCGTTATCTCATGCAAATCCCGCATAAGATAGAGCCTGACGTTCGTTTTCTCTGAAAGGCTCACCTATGTCACTGATGCTCCTCGGTCTCCCGCCGGAAGTTGGCGTGGTGCTTGTGCTGGTCCTGTTCATGTTGGTCTTTGGCGGTTCGCGTCTGGCAGGGTTGGGCAAGAATGCTGGGACCGCGATCCGCGAGTTCAAGGAAGAGACTCAAACCTTGCGGCAGCAAGATGAGCAGGCTCAGTTGCCTTCGCAGCAGGTTCCTGTTGCGCCGGTGCAGCAGCAGGTTCCGGCTCAGGCTGCTCCGGTCCAGTATCAGCAGGTCCCGGTCCAGCAGGCTCCTGAGCAGCCGCAGGTCCAGCCTGTAATTACCGAGAACTAGCAGCTAGGCACGAGTTTGTCGTCAACGAAGCGACGTTTCGCGTGGCTGCGGCCACCGGTCATGCCCGAGGACGGCATGATGTCGCTGACCGACCACTTACGCGAACTGCGTTATCGAGTTCTGGTCTCTGTGGCAGCAATTTTGCTGGCTGCGATAGCAGCAATGTTTGTCTGGCGTTGGCTATTTAGCGCACTGATGTACCCCTACGAGCGCGCTATCGTCATGCTCCAAGCTCGTAACCCAGATATCCATACCACCGCAGTTAATTCCGGCTTTGTCGCGCCATTTACACTGTGGCTTAAAACCTGCTTCACTGCAGGGCTCTTGCTGACCAGCCCGCTCTGGATCTACCAGATCTGGGCATTTATCGTTCCAGCACTGGTGGAAAAAGAAAAGAAATACGCATATCGCTATCTGGGGGTTGCGGTACCACTATTTCTCTTTGGCGTCTTTTGCGGATGGTTCGTCTTGCCCCAGGGCATCGAAGCGATGTTGATGTTTACTCCGGCCGGAGAAAACATCACCAACTTGGTTGATCTCAACTATTTCTTTGACCTCACGCTCAAAACGATGGGTCTCTTTGGGCTGTCATTCCTCATCCCTATTCTCCTGATTGCGCTCAACGGCGCCGGGGTAGTGTCGGGGGAACAGCTTGGCAAGGTTCGCCCCTATGCCTTATTTCTCTGTTTTGGTTTGACCGCAGCAATCACTCCATCGACGGACCCATTCACGATGCTGGTCATGGGCGTTCCGCTGTGCTTGCTC
>JBOFIQ010000029.1:0-5111 GCA_051650245.1 Propionibacteriaceae bacterium
ATCGTGTCGCACTCGAGACCCGCGACATCCCAACCCCGTTGCCACAGTGCAAGTAGCGGCCCCTTGGCATCATGGAAAACCTTGCCGAAGCGGATATCACCCAGCCAAGCCGCGAGCGCTGCCTCATCAGCAGGCCATAGCTCAGCGACATCAATCCAGCAGGCAGCATCATCGCTGCTCGCCAACGCGATACCCACGACATCGCCTTCTCCGCTACCCCAATACCCCACCACATCGACGCCGGTTCGCGCACCGCGAGCATGCTGTTCAAGCCAGGGTCCGACCTCGCCCGCACCAAGAACATCACCTGTCAGTGTGAAGCCTGCCTCGGGTAGGTCTGGCTCAGCGCTTGAAAGCGGAAGTGATTCAAAAAGTCGATCGCGCAGAACCTTGAACTCCAACGCATCGAAAAGCGTGTGGACAGCTTCGCGGTCCCAGTCACGTCGTTCAAGTTCAGCAATGGTGATGGTGAGTTCAACGTTGCGGACGAGAGCATTGAGTTCACGATTGCGCTGCACCTGATCGAGATGGGCAACTAGTGCCTCCCCCGCTTTACCTTTGACCGTCTCAGCCGCCGCTAAGAGATTCGCCAGCCCGTCGTATTGGGCCAGCCATTTCGCGGCTGTCTTGGGGCCAACCCCTGGCACGCCGGGGAGATTATCGGAGGTTTCTCCCACTAATGCCGCCAGTTCGGGATAGCGCGACGGTACTACTTGGTACTTCTCTTCCACTGCTTCCGGTGTCATCCGCACCAAGTCCGAGACTCCCTTACGCGGATACAAGACGGTGACATGGTCGGTGACCAACTGCAACGCATCCCGGTCTCCAGTGCAGACCCGGACGGTATAGCCATCGGCTGCAGCCTGGGTAGATAGCGTGGCCAAGAGATCGTCGGCCTCGAAGCCGGGCTTTTCCACATGGACGATGTTGAGCGCGTCAAGAACCTGCTTAATGAGTTCGACTTGCCCCTTGAACTCCGCTGGCGAGGCTGACCTTGTCGCTTTGTATTCCGGGTAAACATCCGTTCTAAATGAGTGACGCGACACATCGAAGGCCACAGCGACGTGCGTCGGCTGCTCATCGCGCAGCATGTTAATCAGCATCGAGGTAAACCCGTAGACAGCATTCGTGGCTTGCCCAGAAGTCGTGGCAAAGTTCTCCACCGGCATCCCGAAAAAGGCACGGTAGGCCATGGAATGGCCATCTATCAGCAGCAACGTCTTGGTATCACTCACGATCGCGAGCCTAGTGGCTCTTGGCGACAGAAGTAGTCTGGTCCACGTGATAGGGACAAATTTGCCTGATTGGGCAGCGAGCTTGAACTCCGCTCTCGACGAGAAACTCGGCCTCGAAATTGAGTACGTTTCTGCGCAAGAGACTCGTGGACGGGTTCCTGTTGCAGGTAATACTCAGCCTGTTGGCCGGTGGCATGGCGGAGCGACTTGCGTTGTCGCAGAGAGTTTAGGTTCACTCGCAGCCTGGACCCACGCCCAGACGATGGGCAAGATTGCATTCGGCGTCGATATCAACGCGACCCATCATCGAGGCGTCAGCACTGGCTACGTTCATGCCGTCGCCCGTGCTCTGCATCTAGGCCGGTCTTCCACCACACACGAAGTGATCTTGACCGATGATGAGGGCCAGCGTATCGCCACTGCACGGATTACCTGTGCATTACGCGACGCCTAGCGAGCTGCCATCCAGGTATCGCTACGCGAGCGGTAATACAGCGTTGCTGCGCGCAGTGTCATGAACCCGGTAAAGGCCAGCCACAGTGCGACCAAACTCGGGCATAACCCGTGAACCAGCAGGGAAACCGGCACGAAGCACAGCAACAGCCCTACTTGTGCTCGGGCTAGCCAACGTCCATCGCCAGCACCAATGAGAACTCCATCCAAAACAAAAGCGGCCCCACTGATAGGTTGCCCCGCACCCACCACGAGCAAGGCTCCGGTCAGCGCGCCTCGGACCGCTGGATCAGCCGTAAAGAGTGCAGGCAGTACTGGTACAGCCGCAATCACTGCTGCCCCCAGAAGCAGCCCGTAGCCGGTCCCCCAGCGCAACATCAGCGACGTCGCCTGACGCACTTGCGCATAGTCCTGTGCGCCCAGCCAGCGTCCAGTCAAGGCTTGTGCTGCAATTGCTAACGCGTCCAGAGCAAAGGCAAGGAAACTCCAGATCGTCATCGCGATCTGGTGAGCGGCAAGTCCTGTTTCACCTAGCCCAGCAGCAACCCACGTCGTCAGTAGCAAGACTGCCCGCAGCGCAATCGTGCGGATGAAGAGTGCGACACCTGCGCTAGCTGAGGCCAACACCCCTGCTGGACGAAAACCTAGCGGGACCTGTTCACGCTGCACCCAGCCCCACACCAGCACGAGATAGGCCACCGCCATACTCCACTGCGCGATGACGGTGCCCCATGCTGAACCTGCTATCCCCCACCCCAAACCAAGAATAAATACCAGATTGAGTACGAGGTTGAGGCTAAACCCAGCGGTGGTGATCACGAGCGGCGACGTCGTATCCTGCAAGCCACGTAGCAGTCCGGTAGCAGCAAGGGTAACGAGCATCGGCGCAAGACCCAGCGCTGAAATGCGCAGGTAGGTGGTGGCCTGGTCAAGCACCTCTGGTGAGGCACCAAAGAGTGCACAGATCGGCTCGGCCCACAGCGCGAGCGCACCTGCTGCCACCGCACCAAGCGCCAGGGCTAACCAGATACCATCGACGCCAACTGCTAAAGCAGCGCGACGGTCACCTTCACCCAAGCGTCGAGCAACGGCGGCTGTTGTGGAATAGGCCAGGAATACGCATAAGTTCACGACGGTGAGCAAGGCTGCCGAAGCAACGCCCAGACCCGCGAGCGAAATCGTCCCCACATGGCCGATGATCGCAGTATCAACCAGAAGAAATAGCGGCTCAGCAATCAACGTAAAAAACGCTGGTACAGCAAGACGCAAGATCTCTTTCGACGAGGCTTGGCTCTTACTTCTTCCCATGAGCCAAGACGCCCTCGGCAACTTCGCGCTTGGATTTACGCAAGTCCATCGCAGTTTTTTGGATCCACCGGAAGGATTCTGCCTCGCTCAGCCCCAATCGCTCTTGGAGCACGCCCTTAGCCTGATCGATGAGTTTGCGTACTTCAAGCTGCTCAGACAGATCGCTGACTTCTTCTTTGATTTCTTGAAGTTGCTGGAATCGCGCCATCGCCAATGCCATTGCCGGGACCACATCGCTAGCTTGGAACGGTTTAACCACATAGGCCATGGCGCCAGCTCGTGCGGCACGGTCAACCAAGTCACGCTGCGAGAAAGCAGTCAGCATAACGACGGGGGCAATGCCTTTTGCCGTAATGATCTCAGCAGCCGAGATGCCATCAAGCACCGGCATTTTGACGTCGAGAACGCAAATATCGGGGTGTAGCTCTTCAGCAAGCTGGACTGCTTGCTCGCCGTCGGCAGCTTGTCCAACGACCTGATAGCCCTCGGACTCAAGTAATTCCACAAGATCCATACGGATCAGCGGCTCATCCTCAGCAATAAGCACCCGGGGTGCGACAACGGTGTCACTCACATCTCATATTCTCGCACTCGATGTGCCAGGATGCGAGAGTACAGCGAACTATGGCACAATAGTTTGAGTTCGCCCGGGTGGCGGAACGGTATACGCGGTCGGCTCAAACCCGGCTGGCAGAAATGCCTTGTGGGTTCGAATCCCATCCCGGGTACGGCAAATGCAGATCGCCTGGAACAACGTTTGTTGTTCCAGGCGATCTTTTTGTCTCGGTGATCTTGCCCGAAAACAGCAGTGAGGGGTGTCTAGCTTTGGCAGACACCAGGAAAATCTTTAGACGATCTTATGTACTCGCATGGAGTTGGTCTTACCGACGACATTCCACGGCGAACCCCAGACCATGACGATCTTGTCACCAGGCTCAACTCGTCCGGCCTCGCGTAGCGCCTTCTCGATATTGTCTGTCATCTCCGTGGAGTCCTTGGCCAGCGGCACCTGGAACGTCTCAACGCCCCAGCTCAGCGTCAATTCCTGACGCACGTTCGGCTCTGGGGTAAAAGCCAATACCGGGGTCTTGGTACGGATACGCGCCATACGACGAGCGGTATCACCGGACTTGGTATAGGCCACCAGGTACTTGGCCCCAAGACGGCGAGCAGTATCGGCAGCAGCAAGAGCAATAACACCGCCGGTCGTATGCGGGTCCATATCCATGTGGTGGATAGATTCGATGTCGTTGCCTTCGACGGCCTCGATAATGCGTGCCATCGTCTCCACAGCCAGAATCGGGTATTCCCCCACACTGGTCTCTCCCGACAACATGACGGCATCAGCACCATCAAGGACGGCATTCGCGACGTCAGAGGCCTCAGCGCGGGTTGGGCGCGGGGAGGAAATCATCGATTCCAGCATCTGCGTTGCCACAACCACTGGCTTAGCCCAGCTACGGGCATGCACGATGATCTTCTTCTGGGCCAGCGGAACATCTTCGAGAGGCAGCTCGACTCCGAGATCACCACGAGCAACCATCACCGCGTCGAAAGCATCCACAATTTCTTGGATATTCGCCATCGCTTGGGGCTTCTCAATCTTGGCCAGCACCGGGATTCGGCGGCCTTCTTCTGCCATGATTTCGTGAACCCGCGTGACGTCGGTGGCGCTACGCACGAATGACAGCGCGACGATATCGAAACCGTGCTGGAGCGCCCAGCGCAAATCAGCCTCATCTTTGTCCGAGAGCGCCGGTACGTTGACCGCGACACCGGGCAAGTTAATGCCCTTATGGTTCGATACCGTTCCCGGCACCTGAACGGTGCAGATGACATCAGTCTCGGTCACCTCATCAGCGACCAACGCAACCTTGCCATCGTCGATGAGGAGCGAATGGCCTGGCTCAACATCGCCAGGGAGCCCCTTATACGTTGTGCCACAGATCGTGTTGTCACCGAGGATGTCACGAGTAGTAATAGTGAACTTCTGCCCACGCACCAACTCGACTGGTGCCGCAAAATTACCAAGACGGATCTTTGGCCCTTGTAAGTCGGCCATGACGCCAACTGCTCGGCCAGTCTCATGAGCGGCCTGACGCACCATGGCGAGTC
>JBOFIQ010000030.1:0-1329 GCA_051650245.1 Propionibacteriaceae bacterium
TGGCGGTCCTGTGCGGCACGCTGACGATGTTCCTTCAGACCTGGGCCCAAGCCCATATCGCACCGGGACGGGCTGCCGTCATCATGTCAATGGAGCCGGTCTGGGCGGCGATCTTTGCCGTTGCCGTAGGCCAAGAACACATCACCTGGCGCATGCTTGTTGGCGGTGGCGCGATGTTCATTGCCATGATCTTGGTCGTGATCTTTGGCCAAGAAAGTGTCGATCACCTCGATTAGGCATACTGCCTACTGGCCCAGCATGAGGCCATGACAAGATGGACAGCGTGCCACAGTCGTCACTACCTCATCTCGTTGTCATCGGAACTGGTGGCACCATTGCTGGATCGCACGCAGCCGCAGGCGGAAAACAGTCCTACACCAGCGCAGTCGAAACCGTCGAATCTCTCATCGCCAGGCTTCCTGGTATCGCAGAGCGAGCCCGCGTCAGCGCTGAACAGCTTTATCAGCTCGATTCCAGCGACATTGGTTTCTCTGCAATGTGCCGTTTGGCGATGCGGATTCAAGAACTACTTGACCGCGACGATGTAGATGCTGTTGTCGTGACCCATGGCACAGACACCTTAGAAGAGTCAGCATTCCTGGTAAATCTCGTTGTCGATAGCGATAAGCCCATCGTCTTCCTTGGCTCGATGCGTCCCGCTGATGCGCTATCGGCTGATGGCCCTGACAACCTCTACGACGCACTGCTGGTCGCTTCCTCAGATAATGCCAAAGGCCAAGGCGTCCTCGTCGTTTTCGACGATATGATTCTTGCTGCTCGTGATGCGTGCAAGTCGCACACCACTCGCACTGATGCTTTCCGCTCCCAACATGGCGAACTGGGAGATGTTGTCGATAACGAGGTACGGTTCTTCCGCACTGTTGCGCGACGTCACACCTCTGGATCAGCTTTTGCACGAGTCGCGCTCGATCAACTCCCCCGAGTTGAATCAGTCACGACCCACCCTGAGTTCCCGCTCGCCATTTTGGACGCATACGTTGCAGCCGATACCCGTGGCCTGATCCATGTCGGGACTGGTAATGGAAATATCGCGCACGCGATGATTAGCACACTTGATGCGCTCGTCACTCACGGTATTCCCGTGGTTCGAGCAACCCGAGTACACGCGGGTATCGTCACTCGCAATGGCGCTGTCCCCGACGATGACCACGGCTTTATCGCCGCCGATGACCATAGCCCAGCCCATGCTCGGATTCTGTTATCGCTTGCATTGGCACTTACAGACGATGTAGAACAAATCCAGCGCTGGTTCTGGACCCACTAACTACCACTCGTGTTAGGTGCTTCTCACCGGGCGCGGTTTGCCCC
>JBOFIQ010000031.1:0-5053 GCA_051650245.1 Propionibacteriaceae bacterium
CGCGCCCAGATCAGGTGATCTGGGCGCGCAATTGTTGTCTCTAGCTGGTTCGCGCTGCGAGGCGACGTAGTCGCAACCCTTGGAGCAACAGCGAGGACGCCATCGCCGCACCGACGCCTTCACCAGCGCGTAGGCGTAAGGTCAAGAGCGGTTCAAGGCCGAGCTCTTGGAGCACCAGGTGATGCCCGCGTTCGCGGCTGCGCTGGCCAGCATGGAGGTAAGCATGGACACCTGGCTGAAGCCGCTGAGCTATCAGGGCACAGACCGACGTTGCTAAGCCGTCAAGAACGATGGGTGAGCCAGCCTCAGCAGCCCCCAGAATTACGCCGGTGAGAACCGCGAACTCAGGACCACCGAGCTCAGCCAGGATCGCAAGCGGGTCGGTTAATGCTCCGCTACGGGCGCAGGCCTGGGTAATGACAGCGATCTTGCGCTCAACCATGGCATGATCGGCGCCTGCACCTTGCCCAGCGACCTCGGCTGGATCGGCATGCAGAAGAGCACAGACTAAGGCGGCAGCAACCGTCGTATTACCGACGCCCACCTCGCCCAGCGCGACGAGGCCGGTGGCAGCGGCTTCTCGGCCATATTCCTGCCCTTGCGCGATCAGTCGATCAACATCAGCTCGTGTCATCGCAGCGGCATCGGCGAGGTTGCCCCGGGTGGTGAGTTCTACGCGAATGTCGCGAGCACCGGTGATGGCGGTACTTACCCCGGCATCGACGACGATACTGCTCAGCCCTGCCCCTGTTGCGGAAACCACGCCCAGGCCGGTGCCTGCGACGCTGGCCGTCATAACATCTGACGTCACGCGAGTTGGGTAAGCCGAGATCGCAAGCTCAGCAACGCGATGATCTGCACCAACCAGGACGAGCGTTCCGCCGTCGATGGCAGCGCCTCCAACGGCGTAAATTGCATCCAGTTCGCGGTCGAGCACGCCGAGCGATCCAGGAGGGGAGAGCAACTGATCGGCGGCGTCGGTAGCACCGACCACAGCCTGTTGCTCGGGTGCACGTAGATAATGGGTCAGCTCGGGGACGTTCTCCTCGTCAGCAGGCCAGCTTTCGTGCATGACCACGTCAGATAGTGGAAGCCGCTTAGACCAAGCCAAGCGCTGCAATCCGGGCTCTGGCGGGCGCTCATTGGGCCAGCCCACGCAGAGCCAGCCTAGGGTCTCCACGCCTTCAGGTAGGCCAAGAAGTTCCCTAAGCTCTTCAGGCGGAAAGAGCGTGACCCAGCCCATGCCAAGCCCCAGGGAGCGGGCGGTCAGCCACATATTTTCTACGGCACAAGCGCAGGACCACATATCAGCGTCGGTGAAGGTGGCCCGCCCTAAGACACCCAGAGCGGGTGCGCGCCGGTCACAGGCAACGACGATGCCAAGAGGTGCTTCGCGGAGCCCCTCCAATTTCAGATCAAGTAACTGCTGTCCGCGTTCTGGTGTCATAGCACTGGCTTGCGTGATGCGCTGGGCATCGGCGATAGCAGCGGCGCGCTCGCGGGTTTCGGCGTCGGAAATGATGATGAATCGCCACGGTTGGCTATGGCCGACCGAAGGCCCGAGGTGGCCCGACTCAATGATCTTCTCGATCAGCTCTGGCGGGACCGGATCGGGGCGGAAGCGTCGAATATCACGACGAGAGCGGATCACGTCGTCGAGGTTGCCGATGGCTTCTTCAGGGAAAGCCCAGCCCTGCGGGTCTTGGGCGCGTTCAGCCGCCGACGTGGCATCGCCAATGGTGGGGCGTGGTCGTGGGAAAGTCGCAGCAGAATCAGACATGTGGCTAGCTTAGTTCTCTCGACTGACAGGACTGATGGCGCGGTGAGCCGTCGATGTGATCGATACAGTCGATAGTTGGTGAACCCGTCATATGACAAACTTCTTTTATGAAGAAAAAATCAGCGCAGTGTGTCGCAACAATCGCGTGTATTGCAATCGGAATGGGCCTTGCTGGTTGCTCTAGTGGTTTGGAAGATGGCTCTTCTCGACCGAGAACTTCCACATCGACTAAGTCGAGTACTTCTTCTTCAACTAAGACGGCGACGTCTTCTTCGACCAAAGTGAGAACTTCTGCATCTCCGACGGCTTCTACATCGCCAGCAGAAACTACTTCTACATCGGCTAAGCCAAGCGCTTCTTCTTCGGCCAAGGCCACGACTTCTTCACGTGGGTCGGCGAGCACCAAGGCAACCGCTTCTGGCAAAGGTACTGTCGTGAATCAGGTTATTGATGACTCGGCATTGAAGACAAAGATTACAGTTATTGAATATGTGCGTGGGCTACCGGCTCAGGACCCAGCAATGGCTGAGCGTGGTGATGAAATGGTCCTTGTACACGTTAGCGTCGATCAAACCGGCATTGAATACCCGTATTACACTACTGAATCAGGTCAATTCCGGATCAACGCGCCTACTTCTATAGGCCAAAGCGCGAGTTCCGATCTGGTGAAGAAGTACACAAGCGAAAATGGCTATCCCGAGCTAAAGTCAGTCAAGGGTCAGTCTTCGGGTGATGGTTGGGTTGCTCTCTACATTAAAAAAGACACGCCAGAAATTACTTTCACCTATAAGCGAACCGCATTTCAGACAACGAATGGAGAGTTGCCGAAATTCGAAGGGTCTGTTCTGCTCAAGTAATATAATTCATGCCGCGAATTTGCTGAGGGCAAGGCAATATGAGCTGTGCCCTCAGCAGGTTCTGGCGAGATTGTTAGACCGCCGTCATCATGTAGATAGAGGACTGTTCGCATGCGACGGATCAAGATCTCGCCTATAGTAAGAGGTTCTGGGAAGTCCGTTCATGCCCAGGAGAAAAGGATCCGCCATGCGTATTGGCGTAGCTGTCCAGGAAGCCCTTGATAAGGGAATGCCCGTTCTGGCCCTGGAATCCACCATCATTACTCACGGTCTGCCCCACCCACGCAATATCGACGTCGCTTTGGAGTCCGAAGCTCAGTTGCGCGCAATTGGCGTGACCCCAGCCACCATCGGCGTCGTTGCTGGTGAGGCTGTCGTTGGTCTTACTGAAGATGAAATCCGCACGCTTGCCGACGATCCCAACATCGTCAAGGTATCTACCCGTGACCTTCCCGTCGCCGCAGCAAAGAAACTCAATGGTGGCACGACGGTCGCCGCGACTGCTTTCCTTGCGCATAAGGCTGGCATCAAGGTCTTCTCGACGGGCGGCCTTGGCGGCGTTCACCGTGGCGCTAACGAGACTTTCGACGAGTCTGCCGATCTCATCGCGTTGGCCACGACCCCGATCGTGGTGATCTCTGCTGGCGTGAAGTCGATTCTTGATATCGGGCTCACCCTAGAGCGCTTGGAAACCCTTGGTGTTCCCGTCGTGGGCTACAAGACCCGTGCATACCCGGGCTTCTTCGTCTCGGAGTCGGGCTTTGAGATTGAATACAGCGTTGATGATGTCACCGAGATCGCCGCGATGGTTGCTAGCCGTGACGAACTCGCCATGGCGTCGACAATTCTTGTGGCTAACCCGGTTGATCCGGCCAAGCAGCTAGACCCGGCTCAACACCAGCAGATTCTTACCGAGTCATTGGCGCGTTCTGAGGCTCAGGGAGTCCACGGACACGACGTCACTCCGTTCCTTCTGGAAGATATTCGCAAGGCCACAGGTAATGCCTCGCTGGAGGTAAATCTTGCAGTTTACCACGGCAATGTCGCACTGGGCGCTGAGATCGCCAAGGCTATTGCTGCGAAGTGAAGGCTGATCAGAAGTCGTCAGGCCCGGTCCTCGTCATCGGTGACATCGTCGAAGACGTCGTTGTCCATCTGACTGGACCGATACGACCTGCTACTGACACCCCGTCTCGCATCATGCGACGGCGGGGTGGCAGCGCAGCAAATGTGGCCGTGGCCGCTGCTGAAGCGGGAGCCGCAGTCCGCTTTATTGGCTGTGTTGGGCCAGATACAGCGGGCGAATTTGTGGTGTCTGATCTACGTCAGTATGGCGTCGATGTCACAGAGCTCGCTGGTAGTCGTACCGGCTCCATCATCATCCTCGTCGATCCCACGGGAGAACGGACGATGTTGCCAGACCGGGGAGCTTCGGGGGAATACGATCACATTCCCCGGAATCTTCTGGCAGACGCCAGAGTGCTGCATCTCACCAGTTACAGTCTGGTTGCGGAACCAACGCGTACCGCCTGCGTCGAAGCTGCTCAGGCTGTTCATGCTCACGGTGGTTTTGTAACGATCGATGCGTCGAGTGCGGGCATCATTGCTGACGTGACTCCTGCAGCTCTGCTCAAAACCTGGGCCCAGATACGGCCAGATATCGTGTTTGCCAACGAAGATGAGGCGCTTGCGCTTGATTTGGCAGCAAAGCCAGGAGAACTAGCCCAAACAGTTATCGTCATCAAACATGGCGCTCGCCCAACCGAGCTTTGGGTTCCGGGGCAGGCGGCGTTCTATGTTGAGGTACCGCCGGTCACTGGGATTATCGATCTCACGGGTGCGGGAGACGCATTCGCGGGAGGGTTCCTTGCTCACCTTGGTGATTGTCACGATGGTGAACAACTACGTGTGTGTACGGCGGCTGCTCATGCACGAGCCGCATTAGCAATCACCCGAGTCGGGGCATAGCGCGTTACTCAGGTGAGGCCAGGTTTGGGTATCCCCAGCCTGGCCTTATCGCTTTTTGGGGCTTAGCTAGCTCCAGCGCTGGGACGCATTGGTGGGCAGGTGCTATCGGGAAAACTTGCCTGTAATTCGAAGTGCCAGGGCTCATTGTCGTAGCGACGGCATAACCCAAACTGGGCTTGGTTCTGCCATAGCCAGGCTTGGCCTTCAGGGGTTCCTTGGATATCGATAGCCATACCTCGGACATGGGCAGAATCCCAGGGCGTCATAACCCACCGCATCGCTTCATCGACACTGCCATATTTCGCGATGGCTTCGTCGAGGAGCTGCTGCTGATCTGCCGGTGGGCGGTAGGACGAGTTCAGCGAAAATGTAAAGCCGACGGATGCACCATCGTGTTGAGCTTTGGCGAAGGCTTCCATCAATCGTGGGTCTGTGCCGTGCCCATCGT
>JBOFIQ010000032.1:0-3929 GCA_051650245.1 Propionibacteriaceae bacterium
TCAACCACCGCAGGTGCATGGTTGCTGGCCTACACCTGGGGCTACGCTGCGGCGACGTCCTTCACCTTGGTTATCGATATTGCTGGCGGGCCGACTCCGGCCTTCCCCACCCCGGCAACAAGCAGCATTGGCCTGCGCACCACCGTGGCACTCGACCAGACCGAACTATCCACAAGTGAAGCCGTTGCAGTGGCCCGAATCGCGAGCACGGGTAATGCCGGTAAAACCGTCGAGCTCAAGGTTATTGACGGGTATGGCAATACCGGCGCGATCTGGGGTACCGGAGTCGTCGATGCCAGTGGCGCCGTGGTTATCACCTCGACATGGCACAACCCAGCGACTCCTGCGGGCGCCAATGAACGAGTGTTAATTCAGGCCTTCATTGACGGGGTTCCTGTTTCTAACCGCGTGACCTATATCCGTCAGCTCTCAGCAAAACCACCAGTCACGGCAGGTTCCGCTACGGATACAGCAACTCTGACTGCCCGCTAAGTGTTATCGCGGGCACGCTAGAGCTTCGCGAACCCCTGGCTCAGGATTGCCTAACGTCGGGGTACGTTTGCTCACCAGGTCCACACCCATTTTCCATGCAGCAGCGAGCTCCCGGGCCATACCCCAGTACCACACGCTTGCCCGCTGGGAACTCCGCACTGACGTATCGCCGACGCCAATGGCCTCAACTCCCACTGCCGCGCACGTCGCCAGTGCACGCGGTACGTGATAGGACTGCGTTACGAGAGTCGCCGATGTTACGCCGAAGATCTGCTTGGCTCGCACACACGTGTCGTAGGTATCAAACCCAGCAAAATCACCGACAACATCTGCGTCTGGAACCCCACGCTCGATGAGCCAATTCCGCATCGTCGTAGGTTCGTCGTAGTAGCGAGTGGCATTGTCCCCAGAGACCAAGATCACCTTGACCTTGCCTGCTTGATATAGCTCCAGGGCCGTGTGTAGCCGCCCTTCGAGATAGGGCGATGGGGCGCCGGGAGCAAGCACACTTGCGCCAAAGACGATGGCAACGTCGCGCGATGGCGCCTCAGCGACGGAGTAACTTGGCCCCTTCGTCGCATAGATCCAGCCAGTGGGAGCAAGCCCGGCTAACCCGAGCGCGACGATCCCCAGCAGGAACCGCCGCCCATAACGACGAACCACTAGGACCGGTGTTCCCGGTAGTACCCCACAAGCGCCCGCGTTGATGCGTCTTGGGCTGCGAGAGCTGCCGCGTCACCCGCAAGCGCCGGGGTAATCTCCACTGCAAGTTTCTTGCCGAGTTCAACACCCCACTGATCGAAGCTGTCGATGCCCCACACAACGCCTTGTACGAAGGTGATGTGTTCGTAGAGTGCGATCAACTGACCCAGCACCGACGGCGTCAGCGCATGCGCCATGATCGACGTCGTAGGCCGGTTGCCAGGGAATACCCGAGCCGCGACGATGGCCTCCGCCGTGCCTTCAGCGCGTACCTCCTCAGCAGTTTTGCCAAATGCCAGTGCCTTCGTCTGCGCAAAGAAATTCGCAAGGAATAACGCATGGACGTCGTGCTCACCATCGACAAGTGGGTGCGCCGGGTTGGCAAAGGCGATGAAATCTGCCGGAATGAGACGTGTTCCTTGATGGATCAACTGGTAGAAGGCGTGCTGGCCGTTTGTACCAGGCTCGCCCCAGAAGATCTCACCTGTGGGGCAGCTCACCGGGGTGCCATCGGCCCGGACCTGCTTGCCGTTGGATTCCATCGTTAGCTGCTGAAGATAGGCCGGGAAGCGATGGAGATACTGGGCATAGGGCAGCACCGCGTGTGAGTGGGCATTGAGGAAATCGACGTAGTAGACGTTGAGCAAGCCCATAAGTGCCGGGACGTTCTGCGCCCAAGGTGTTGTCCGGAAGTGCTCATCCATCGCGTGGAATCCAGCAAGGAAATCTGCGAAGTTCTTGGGGCCGAGCGCGATTGCGAGGCTGGTCCCGATCGCTGAATCGACCGAGTAGCGGCCACCGACCCAATCCCAAAAGCCAAAGGCGTTGTCCGGATCAATACCAAACTCCGCAACCTTACCTAGCGCTGTCGAAACTGCGACGAAATGACGCGCTACGGCCTCTTTCTCTCCTGCCACGTCGCTAATTGCTCCGGTTGCGGTGAGCCGCTGCAGCAACCACGCCTTTGCCAAGCGGGCATTCGTCAGCGTCTCTAGCGTGGTGAACGTCTTGGACGCGACGATGAACAACGTTGTTTCTGGATTGAGGTCTGCCGTCGTTTCCGCGACATCAGTGGGGTCAATGTTGGAGATGAAGCGACAGGTAAGGCCAGCACGCACATAGGGTTTAAGCGCCTCATAGACCATGACCGGCCCAAGGTCAGAGCCCCCGATTCCGATATTGACGATCGTTTCGATGCGCTTACCGGTTACGCCGACCCATTCCCCGGAGCGCACTTTGTCAGCAAAGGTATAGACGCGCTGGAGCACCTCATGAACCGCGGGTACGACGTCATCGCCATCAATGCGCAGGTGCGCCGTCTCGGGTAGACGTAGTGCTGTGTGCAGTACAGCCCGGTTCTCGGTGACGTTGATCTTGTCGCCTGCAAACATCGCGTCACGATGAGCGGCGAGATCAACCTCATCGGCAAGTTCAACAAGGGCTTCCATGATGTCGCGGGTGACGATGTTCTTCGATAGATCGACATGTAGGTCAGCAGCAGTCACCGTGAAATCAGGAACGCGATGTTGATCCTGGGCAAACCAGCTCCGCAGATCCGGCGTAGTGGAGGACGCAAGGTCATTAAGACGCTGCCAAGCAGAAGTTGTCGTCGCATCGATCATGGTTCCAGCCTAGGCCGCTGGTCAATATCGTGCTGAAACACTCAAGGTATTGACACAAAACAACAGGCCCCCACCCAATGGTGAAGGCCTGGACAATCGCCCCGAAGGGCGGACACTGGCTTAGCGAGCCTGGCTGTGGTGCGTTGCCTGCTCAAATGCCTGCGACTGGACTGCGTAATCATTGATCAGAGTCGGACGCTGTGCAGCAGGACGCTTGTGGAAGATACCGAACATTTTGTTGTTGCCACCCCTAGTTTGTGTTTGTTTTATCGTCAATCCCTTGCGATGCAATAACTATAACGCATTTTGACCCTTGATCACAATTCGATAACAAAGAGAATAAGACTTGTTGAAACAGCTCATAGACACTCCACAAAGCCACAAATTTTGTGGTTTCTAGGCGGGTGCGACAGGCTTGAGCACAAAAGGGCACTACTGTAGCCACGACAAGGAGGACCCATGCGCTTTCGCACTGCACTGGCCGTTGCCTTGGCTGCGACGTTAGCCTGGGCACCGAGCGCTGCACCAGCACAGGCGGCCGTCCCCACCCTGTCCATTCGACCTGCTGATAACAACACCAAGCAGGCAACGTCATTTATTGAGGTTCAGTCTGCGGTCAGTGACAAGATCACGATCTCAGGAAAGCTCGTCGCTGGAGGTAACCCCGTTGCCAACGTCGAACTAGAGCTACTCGTTGACGGTGCAAAGGTGGGACAAACGTCCACTGGTACTGATGGCCGTTTCCGTGGCGAGGCTGCCGCACCTAGCCCCGGCGAGCACCAACTCACCGTCGCATTTGCAGGCAACGACATCTATCTTCGCTCCAGCGCCGAGGGACGGATAAACGTCGCGGCAACAATCGCGCTCAGCGCCAGCGCAGAAAGCAGCACCGTGGTTGCTGGCGCTACCGTGACCCTGACCGGCACCGCGCTAGCAAAGCCCACCAACCAGCCCATCGGCAATGCCCGCATCGACGTCAACGGAGGCGGGCAAACTACCTGGGTTGTCACAGACGATAGCGGCGCCTTCACCGTCACCATCTTTGCCAGCGCGAATCCTGGGCCTGCAACCTACTCGCTCACTATTGGTGACGTCGGTGGAGCGAAAGGGACC
>JBOFIQ010000033.1:0-6337 GCA_051650245.1 Propionibacteriaceae bacterium
CCACACTCGAAACCTTGACCTGAGCGTGAAAGAATGGTTCCTATGACTCCAACTATGCGTGGCCCTGTGGTTGATCTTGGTGAACTGATGGCGGCAAAGCAAGCAGAAGCGGCAACTGCTGCTGGTGCGACCTACGCTGTTGCCGTCACACAAGCAAATCTGCAAGAGGTGCTGATGCGCTCAATGCAGTACCCGGTCTTGTTGCTTGCCACCAGTGCTCGGGCTCAGGCCGATGCATTCACTGATGAAGTCGTGGCACAGGTCAATGAGGCTGCCGGGCGTTTCGTCGTGGGATTGATCGATATCGATGCTGAGCCGCAATTGGCCCAAGCACTCCAGATTCAGGCAGTTCCTACGCTCTACGTCGTCGTGAGTGGGCAGACCGGAATCTTGTTCCAAGGCACCAAGGACCGTGATGATCTGCGTGCAGTATTGGCTGAACTGTCCCAAATGGCAGCCCAAAACGGGCTGCTGGGACGGGCCGAGCCTTTCGCTCCAACCCTTGCCGAGGGCGAAGCTGATCCACGTTTTGCCGCAGCAGATGCAGCTCTAGAAGCTGCTGATTACCGTGCGGCTCAAGAAGCATTCGCCACGGTTCTCGATACCTTCCCCGATGACGTAGAAGCGTTGGCAGGCAAAGCCCAAGCCGGTTTGCTCTTGCGTACAGTTGGCGAACCGGGCTTTGATATCGATGCGATCTTGGCAGCAGCGCAGACTGATACTGGGATTGAGGCCCAGCTCAAAGCCGCCGATGCTGAGGTGGTCATGGGGGAGCCTGCACGGGCCTTCACCCGATTGGTGGACTTTGTTCGTCAGAGTGGTGGGGATGAACGCAATCGTGCTCGACTCCACCTGCTTGAGCTGTTCGACACGCTGGGAAATGCTGATCCCTTGGTACAAAAGGCACGTCGAGACTTGATGACAGCGCTGTTCTAAAGCGCAATACCGTCCTCAAGATAGAGCGGAGTAGTACTCGACGGGGAAGCAAGCTGACGTAGCCGACGCGCAGCGCCGGGGCTCAGGTGATCGCATGCCTCGGCAGCGGTCACCCAGTGCAGCGCTGTGATTTCGCTATCACTGGGATGAAGCTGGGCTTGCTGTTGTTCGGTCAGAGTCCCACCATCGAAGATGAACTCCACCGCGTCGTCCCAGCCCAGGGCTGGCGGCAGCCAATCAACCGCAAGTAATTTTCCGGGCTGGAGATCGATACCGAGCTCTTCAGCCACTTCTCGCTGCGCGGCTACGCGCGGTGGTTCATGGGCTTCTACCACGCCGCCTGGAAGCTCCCATTCAGCCTTATAGCTGGTGGCACAGAACAAGAACATACCGTCTGCGCGACGAAAAAGAACATGTGCAAGTGCACGAGTTTTTGGTAGCACAGAGGTCATCACTGCGGAAAATCCCTCTGCACCGTAGACGATATCGCTGGCAAGACGGCCATAGAGATAGACATCGACGTATTCTTGCGGGCGAACTTCTAGGCCATGACGACGTACTCCCTCAAGACGAAAACCTGCGCGTTGGGCAGCACGTCGAGCCATGAGATCGGGAGCCGGAATCGCAATATCGAGCCTGCGAAGATCATGACCGAGGAGGGCATCATCAGCAGCCAGTGAGATGGTTTCGGCAAGAATCTCTTCAGTAGTTGCACCTTCCCATTCGAGGGTGCCGATATCTCCTTCTACGCGAACCGAGATCTTGAATACAGTGGGCTCTTCTGGCAAATCTGTCATCGAACATCCATCACAGCATGATGCGGTGCCGGAACCGAGGTGGGATCAAAAGCCAGCCACACACAGCTCAACGGAGCAAGCGCGATGGTGGTCTGCGCCGCCCAATCGTCAAGATCGGTGCTTGTGACTGCATCAAGGGTGCCATTGAGATAGCTACCTTCACCATCAAAGTCGAGATCGTTGGTATTGAGTATTTCAGTCCAGGTCCCGCAATAGGGCAGTCCGATCCGATAACTGTTGTGCGCTTGGTCACCAAAGTTCGTCACACAAGCTACACATGACCCGTCACGGGCCCAGCGCAGCCAGCCAAAGACCGAGGCTGCAGCATCCTCACCGATGAGCCACTGGAACCCCTCAGGAACACCATCTTGCTCATAGAGAGCCGGAGTTGTCGTGTAGAGGCTATTGAGCCGTTGAATCAGACGGATCATGCCACTGTGATATTTCAGATCAACCAAGGGCCAATCAAGTGATGTCTGCTCGTTGAACTCTAGCCATTGCGCAAATTCTGAGCCCATGAACGTCAATTGCTTACCGGGCCAGGCCCACATGTAGCTGTAGAACGCACGCAAGGTCGGGAACTGCTGCCACCATTCGCCTGGGATCTTATTGATGAGAGAGCCTTTGCCGTGGACCACTTCGTCATGGCTGATAGGCAAGATGAAGTTCTCAGAGTAGGCATAGACCATCGCGAAAGTGATGTCGCCATAGTGCCATTGGCGGTCCTGCGGGGTATGGCTCAGGTATCGCAAAGAGTCATTCATCCAGCCCATATTCCACTTAAAATCAAAACCCAGTCCGTCATCACCGACCGGTTTCGTGACTCCAGCAAAAGATGTAGATTCTTCGGCTATGACAAGCGCACCAGGCTCGCGCTCGGCGAGATGAGTCGTGACGTAGCGCAGTAGATCAATGGCTTCGAGGTTGTGATTGCCGCCAAACTTGTTAGGAACCCATTGCCCTTCTGGGCGGGAGTAATCCAGATACAGCATCGAGGCAACCGCATCGACGCGCAACCCATCAAAATGGAACTCTTGGATCCAGTACAGCGCGTTTGAAACGAGGAAGCTCTTGACCTCATTGCGACCGTAATTGAAGATGTAGGTGCCCCAGTCGATATGTTCGCCTTGGCGTGGGTCAGCATGTTCGTACAAGGCAGTGCCGTCGAAGCGTCCTAGCGCCCAACCATCCTTGGGGAAATGACCAGGAACCCAGTCGAGGAGAACGCCGATACCGCGTTGGTGGAAAGCATCAATGAGAGCGCGAAGTTCATCGGGACGACCCCAGCGCGACGTTGGGGCGAAGTAGTTGGAGACTTGGTAGCCCCAGCTAGGGGTGTAAGGGTGTTCTGCAATTGGCATGAACTCAACGTGGGTATAGCCCATCTCGACCACGTAATCGACGAGTTCAGTAGCGAGGTCAGCATAGCTTTTCCCTTGTCGCCAGCTACCCACATGAAGCTCATAGATACTGATGGGCTTGTCGATAGTGTGCTTGCGCGCACGTTCGCTCAGCCATTGCGCATCTTGCCATTGGTACTGCGATTGGTACACGATCGAACCGTTATTTGGCGCTGACTCAGCAAAGATCGCCATCGGATCGACTTTTTCTAGCCAATTGCTGTTGGGGTCGCAGATCTCGTATTTGTAGATCTCACCAGCGCCGATACCAGGAATGAAGGTAGCCCAGACTCCGCTTCCGGGAATCAGGCTGAGATACGTTTCACGGCCCCAGGCATTGAAATTGCCCCGCACCCGCACAGCTTTGGCATTAGGTGCCCAGACAGCAAAGCGCACACCGCTCACCTCAGCGCCAGCAGCATCAGTCACCGTGACAAGATGAGAACCGAGTCGTTTCCAACATTCGGTGTCACCACCGCTATGCCAGCCTTCAAAATCACGTCCGGCAAGGCCACCGAAATTATCGTTGCTCATGCCTGGCTCCTTACCTGGAAAATATGACCGACCCGCGATGGATCAAGCCCAACCCACCCGGATTGATCCCACTGTGCGCGCTCACCGGATAGTACGTCAGTTAGTTCGACAGCGCCGCAAGAAATGCCCAATGCCTCTCGATTGAGACTAACCCACGCGCTCACGGCCGTATCAGGATTGAGTGAGCAGACGATGAGTAACCGGTCATCGCCAAGAACCTTGGAATAGGCAATGATCTCGTCTGAACTGGTCTCGTGGAAGGCGATGGTGCCGAGCTGCTGGAGCGCTGGATGTTCACGACGTAGACGATTCAACTCACGAATCCAGACCATGATGGAATCGCCAGTGAAATCGCGCGGGCGGAGCTGGTACTTCTCAGAATCGAGATATTCTTCATGACCGATCAGCGCATGTTCGTAAATCTCGAACCCGCAATACATTCCCCAACTCGGCGACATCGTCGCAGCCAGCAGCGCCCGGATAGCAAAAGCCGCAGGCTTCCCAGACTGGGTAAAGACTGGATTGATGTCTGGGGTATTCGTGAAGAAATTAGGACGGAAGAAGCTAGACCATTCGGTGCTCAGCTCGGTGAGGTACTGCTCCAATTCTGCTTTGCTATTGCGCCAAGTGAAGTAGGTATAGGACTGTGTGAAACCTACTTCGCCCAAGATCTTGGTCATGGCAGGGCGAGTAAAAGCTTCAGCGAGCCAGATCACCTCAGGGTGCTGATGACGGACCTTGGCGATGAGCCAAGCCCAGAAGGCAACTGGCTTGGTGTGTGGATTATCAACGCGAAAGATGGTGATCCCGCGTGAGATCCACAGCAGAACCAACTCATAGATAGCCTCGCCCAACCCCTCAGGATCAGTATCGAAATTCAGCGGATAGACGTCTTGATATTTCTTTGGTGGGTTCTCGGCGTAGGCCGTCGTCCCGTCTAAGCGTTGGAAGAACCATTCGGGGTGCTGGCTGACCCATGGGTGGTCAGGAGAACAATTGAGCACAAGATCCATGGCGATTGCCAACCCACGTTCCTGGGCATACTCAACGAAATCAGAAAAGTCGGCAAGAGTGCCAAGCTCAGGATGGATTGCTTCGTGTCCACCACAACTATTCCCGATAGCCCATGGTGAACCAACATCGGTAGGGCCTGCATCTAAGGTGTTATTTGGCCCTTTCTTGAAGGCCGTGCCGATGGGATGAATTGGTGGCAAGTACACGACATCAAATCCGAGTGCAGCGGCATGATCTAGCCCTGCCTTAGCAGTGGCGAATGTGCCGCTTGTCCAGGTGCCGTCGGGATTCTGATATGCGCCCCACGAGCGCGGGAAGAATTCATACCAGGCAGAGAATCGTGCTCGCTCGCTTTCACACAAGATGGGGTAATACGGCGATGGTGATTGCATCGTTCGCGGTGCATACCGCTGCATCACTTCATGGAGTTTGTCGTCAAGGGCTGTCTCACGCAATGCAGTAGGGGAGCGCGTTGGGTCGAGGAGTTCGGCAGCTTTATCAAGTACCTGAATAGTCTCGGTATCGGATGTGGGTACACCAGCACATGCTCGGTGGATGAGATCACGGCCTTCAAGGCAGACCAACTCAAGATCCATCACGGCAGCCAATTTCACCGCTGCGTGATGACGCCAGGTCTCCCATTCAGGGTGATAGCCGATGACACTAAATTGCCATAAGCCACAGTGATCGAGTGCGATCTGAACTGACCAGATATCAAGACCGCACGGTTCACTGCGATGAAGTTCTATCCGACGATGGTCACCTTGCGGTGAGACGAGATCGACCATGGCCCCAACGGCATCATGTCCATCTCGAAAAACACATGCCGACAAGGTGATACGTTCATCGACAGTGGCCTTGGCAGGATAAGCACCACCCTCGATCACTGGAGCAATTGTCGTGACCGGAATACGACCAATCGGAATACCCATGGCTGACTTCACAGGACAAAACTACCTTTTTCCCCAGGCTAGCGAGGCCATTACGGTTAGGGTTGTTATGTGCGTGCTATTAGACGATTTACAGTTCAACCCGTTTTGCCGGAGGCTTTGGCCCCGCTCCATGACTTAGCGCTTAACCTGCGCTGGGCTTGGAACGAAGATGCCAAGGAGCTTTTCCGCTCTATCGATCCACTGCTCTGGGAAAAAGTGGGGAAGGATCCCTTGCGGATGCTTTCGACTGTGCCACCGCAGCGATTCGAACAGCTTGCCAGCGACGCTGTGTACGTTCGGCACGTCGCTTTGGCCAAGCAAGATCTTGAGGATTACCTCGTCTCGGACAAATGGTTCCAAAAGTTCGCAGCGAGTAATCGCCAAGCCCCACGCGCTATCGGTTACTTCTCGGCAGAGTTTGGTATTGCCCATGCACTACCGCAGTATTCCGGTGGTTTGGGCATTCTGGCTGGTGACCACCTCAAGGCTGCTTCCGATATGGGTGTACCGATTATCGGCGTTGGCCTGTTCTACCGTGGCGGATATTTCCGTCAATCGCTCGACCAAGCTGGTTGGCAGCAAGAGACCTATCCCGTCTTAGACCCCCATGACATGCCGCTGGAACAACTTCGTGAACCAGATGGCCATGGCGATACTCGGCCTGTAGTCATCGAGGTGCCGCTCAACGGGCGTGTACTCAAGGCTCACATCTGGGTAGCGAAGG
>JBOFIQ010000034.1:0-3747 GCA_051650245.1 Propionibacteriaceae bacterium
AGGCAACACCATGCTCACGGAAGGCAGGGAAGACCATGTCGGGGTTGCGCGTCGCACGAGCCGAGCCAACCTGCGTTGCTTCCTGGCCCAGCGACGGCGGCCACAGGCCCAGTTCGCCTTGACGCTGAAGCGACGTGGCTTCCTTGTCGAGGCGACGTGCCATGATCATGTCTTTGAGATAACCCTTGATGGTCTCGTCACTACCCGTGAAGGAGAAGTGCGGATGATCAACCCGCACGCCCTCGGGGGTGAGGAGCTGCACCATGTCTAGCGAATCGCTCACAAAGTGCCTTTCCGTGAATGTCTCCCCAAGGGGAGAAAAGTTCTATAACGGCGTATTGCCGCCAACCGCAAATGTAACCGAGGCCACAGAATAAGTACTCACCGGGGTCGACATCGCAACCATGTTCTTAGGTGTATCCCGATTGTCGGGATTTCTGCCCATCTTTCGGATGGGTATCTTCACCATGAAACTGCTATGCCACCTGACTTCCAGCACAACAAAACCGGCGCCAGAAGCAGCGATACTCCTGTGCACCGGTTATCGTCGCCTTGACCTAGTCTTCGTCAGGGGTAGCCTCAGTTTCATCTTCTACCCCAGTCTCGGTCACTGTTTCCTCCGCTGCGAGTTCCTCATCGCTAGCCTCAGCCTGTTTGCGCTGCTTCCTATCGAGCACCATCAACGCCAACCCAGACCCCACAACAACGGGTGCCGCAACGAGCATCCATGGGTGGACCGGCGAGCCAGCATTGACCAACATCGAGATAATCAGCATGGCTTTAGGCTAGCGCCCATTCGTGAGTTCATGCGTCAGCTTGAGGTAAAGCAACAGCGCTGTTTCCCAGCCGTGAAGCCAGGAAACAGCGCTATGACAAGCTACGTCTTACTTACGCTTGTTGATTCGATCAAGCAAGACCCCATCAACGAACTCACCGTTGGCAGCCAACAGTTCGCGGGCTTGCGTCAGCAGCGCATCACAGCGAGCCTGAATCTCAGCGACGTAGGCGTCATCCTTGATCCCCTTGAGGTTGATGACCGCGTTCCAGCACGCGCCCCGCACGGCGGCGAAGCCCATCTGGCAACCGACCGCGCCATCCGTAATCGAGTTGGGATTACCAATTTCAGTGGTGCGCGCGGCCAACTTCATCGCTTCAAGCGACTGCTCTGCTGTCTCCATCGGCACTGCAATCGCACCCTTGAGCTCAGCCTGCATCCGGGCGGTACGCGCAGCCTTCTGCTCGTCGGTGTCCTTTGGCATCCGCATGGCATCCATGTAGCCATTGAAGGCATTGGTATCTGCATCGACGCCCTTGAGCAGCGCATCCTTAACCTGCTGCGCCGAGACTGTGATCTGCTGCAATTCCTCGTTGATCTCATCGGTCTTCGTGCCGTGAGTCAGAGCCGCCACCATGCTGGCCAATGCAGCCCCCAAAGAACCCGCGAGCGCGGCAATTGAACCGCCACCAGGAGCCGGGGTATCGCGCGATACCTCGTCGGTGAAGTCCACGACAGTCTTCGCCACGAGTTCGTCAGCCTTCGGCAGGCCCAATACGCGCGACTCAATCTCAAACGGGGAAACGTCGGTCAGACCCAGCGAGTAGATCGCGGTCTTAACCAGATCGACCTCGGGCACGCCCGGGGTCTTACCCTGGCGCTCCAGGTACTTCTTCGCGTCCTGAATCAGTGCGGCATACGGCACCAAACCAACAATTTCGGAGCCAGTGACGACGACACCGCGCTCAGTAGCAAGGCGGCGGGCCTCCTCCAGAACGTCGAACATGCTCGTGATCTCGTAGTTGGTGAGGTTGATCGAGATCTGCGCCCGGTCATACGCATCGACGAACCAGCCGATGGCTTTGGCATGGGTGAACTTACCGGCGCGGTAGACCGCACGGCCAATGAGTCCATCGAGGGGCACGTCGTTGAGCGCCAACAGATTAGCCAAGTCATAGCCGTGCGTTGTCTGGCAGTGCTGGGCCACCTCGTCGTAACTGGTGAAGATCTGCTCACAGTTGCCGCAGGGGAAATGACCCTCGGCGTAGCGAATCATCTCGCCTTTGCTGTAGAGCGGGCTCGACGTCGCGGTGCGGGCTACGCGACCCTTCTCACGCAGCTCAAAGGCGATATCCGTCGCGATGGCCTTGTCGCGTGTGTTCAAGGTGACGTTGTAAGCGACCAAGAATGGGCGGGCGCTGATCGCTGTCGCGCCTGCCTTGGGGTTGAACTCGTCGCAGAAATCTGGGTTGATACCCGGCTTACCCACGCGCTCGGCGAGGCCCTCGTACTCACCCTTGCGGACGAAAGCGAGATTACGGCGTTCCGGCGACGTTGCCGCAGCTTCGTAAAGGTACACCGGGATGTTAAGTTCTTCGCCGACACGCTTACCGACCTTGACCGCGATCTCAGCGCACTCTTCGAGCGTGATGCCCTCAACCGGAACGAAGGGGCAGACGTCGGTAGCACCCATACGAGGATGAGTGCCATGGTGCTGGGTCATATCGATCAGCTCAGCGGCTCGCTTGATTCCGATGAAGGCAGCCTCCGCGACAGCATCCGGGTCACCCACGATGGTGACGACGGTGCGGTTGGTGTCAGCACCAGGATCAACGTCGAGCAATGAGACGCCAGAAACGGCCGTCATCGCATCGGTGATCTGCTTAATGATGGCCATGTCGCGGCCCTCGGAAAAGTTCGGAACGCACTCAACAATGCGGCTCATGTCTACCTCCTTGTGACTGAGATTGAGACTATCTAAAGACATACCCCTTATGTTGAGCGGGGGGAGATTTACTCCAGTGCAGTTTGTTGCCACACATTGTCAGACCTGCCCCATAGGATGAGCGACAAAGCTAGTGAGAAGGATTTTTGTGAGCACCTCGTCAATACGCCCAGCCGCCTTGCCCCGGCTGCTTCTCGGTTGCTTACTGGCACTCGCCACCATTTTTGGGGTGACCGCCACGCTGCAGCACTCTGCACAGCTCTCCCCTCTCGATGAACTGGTCTACGTCGATTATTTGGATAAGTTACCTAGCCAGGGCTATATCCATATGAATGAAATCATCGGCCCACAGGCCCTCGAACGCTCAGCCTGTGATGGCACGCTCAGCCGGGGTAAGCCCTATGCCCACCTTTGTGGCTCGGACTACCGCGACACTGCTGGACAATTTCTTTTTGCCGGAGTGCAATCTGCCGATATTTATACCCCGATTTATTTCTGGACGGTGGCAGGTATCTCACCGATCTTTCGCCTAGGTGGAGCCGATGAACTGACCTCCTGGCGCCTGGTAGGCACGGTGTACCTGGTGTTATCGCTCTGGCTTATGTGGTTGACGCTGCGTCGCTGGCGGGTTCCGGCATTGGCGTGCTTTGGTGCCGGGCTTGTCATGCTCGCTTCACCTGCGACCTGGTGGTCGTTCACTTTTGTTTCCACCGATATGACCGGATTCTTTGCTGGATCATTGCTGCTCTTTCTCACTACGCTGCTGCTGCAATATCGACGTAGTGGTTGGTGGCTCGTGGCTGCGATTCCGCTCATACTCTTGCTCAAGATCACCAACATCATGGTGGTTGTCGTGGTGGCTGCGATCTGTGCCGTAGCGTGGCTGCGCCAAGGGCTACTCGCACCGCGTGGGCAACGTCTTACCAAGCTCAAAGACCATCGGGCTTGGCTCCTTTCGCCATTGATCGGTGGCGTGCTTGGTATCGCAAGCCAGATTGCCTGGCTGGCTTTCCGGAACCATCATGCT
>JBOFIQ010000035.1:0-2152 GCA_051650245.1 Propionibacteriaceae bacterium
CGTACGCTGGCATCGCCGATTCGCCATGGCGCAATCTTGGGCGCCTTCTCGACACTGGCTCCTGGCGCGTCGCTGATCGTGACCGCCTCACATGATCCCCGCCGTCTCCTTGCTGAGATGCAGAAGGCTTTTGGTGACATGGATATTGAGTACCTTGAGCGTGCTGAGGGCGAAGTGAAGCTCAAGCTGACCCGTCGCTAAACCTCATACGTAATGCTGTCGCGTCGTCACTTAGTGGCGGCGCGACAGTGGTTTTCAGCCCCCAGCCTGATGGACGTAGCCACGATGCTGGCGTGAGATGGGTAAACTCTGCGCTATGGCTCAGCACATTTTTGCCGGAGTCGCCTGGCCGTATGCCAACGGTCCGCGACATATCGGCCACGTTTCTGGTTTTGGCGTTCCCTCTGACGTGTTCGCCCGCTACATGCGCATGACCGGAAATAACGTGCTCATGGTCTCTGGCTCAGACTGCCACGGCACTGCCATGCAGGTGAAAGCTGACAGCGAAGGGCTCACGGCAGCGCAAGTTGCAGCGAAGTACCACGAGGTCAATGTCCGCGATCTGCAAGGTCTGGGATGTACCTACGACCTGTTCACGAACACCATGACCAAGAACCACGCTGCCGTGGTGCAAGATGTTTTCTTGGCGATGTATCGCAACGGCTACATCGTGTCGAAGATCCAAAAGGGCGCTATTGACCCGACGACGGGACGCACCCTTGCTGATCGTTACATTGAGGGCACGTGCCCACTGTGCGGTGATCCGGGTGCTCGCGGCGACCAGTGCGACACCTGCGGCAGCCAGCTCGACCCGAGTGAGCTGATTAACCCACGGTCGCGCACCAACGGTGCGGTGCCGCAGTTCATCGACACCGAACACCTCTTTATCGATCTGCCGTCATTCCAGCAGTCGCTGACGCATTGGTTGCAGACCCGCCAAGACTGGCGTCCCAATGTGTTGAAGTTCTCGCAGAACTTCATCGACGATCTCAAGCCGCGCGCTATTACGCGCGATCTTGACTGGGGCATTACGGTTCCCCTTGGCGGCTGGGAAGACCAGCCGATGAAGCGTTTCTACGTCTGGTTCGATGCTGTGATCGGCTACCTGTCGGCCTCGATTGAGTGGGCGCAGCGTACGGGGCAGCCCGATGCATGGAAAGACTGGTGGCTCAACACTGACGCCAAATCTTTCTACTACATGGGCAAAGACAACATCACCTTCCACTCGGTGGTCTGGCCGTCAATTCTGTTGGGCCACAACGGTTCTGGCGACAAGGGCGGCGAATGTGGACGCTTCGGGCAGCTTGAATTACCGGGCGAGCTCGTCAGCTCGGAATACCTCACCCAGCGCGGTTCTAAGGTGTCGTCGTCGCGTGGTGCCAATATTTACGTGGGGCCGTTCCTTGAAGAGTTCGGCGCCGATGCGTTGCGCTACTTCATTTCGGTAGCAGGGCCTGAGAGCCACGACACTGACTTCACATGGGATGAGTTCGTACGTCGCACGAACTTCGAGCTTGCGAATGAGTGGGGCAACCTGGTCAATCGCTCGATCTCTATGGCGCATAAGAACAACGGTGCGATCCCGCCAGTGCACGAGCTTCATGCTGAGGATGTCGCTTTGCGTACTGAAGCAGCTCAGGCTTTCACCACGATGGGGCAGAGCTTGCAGCGCAATAAGTTCAAGCAATCCATCTCTGAGGCAATGCGTATCGTCGGTTTGGCGAACAAGTACATCTCCGACATGGAGCCATGGAAGCTCAAGGAAGACACCGATCGTCGCGATACGGTCCTCAATACAGCATTGCAGGTCGTCTCTGATTGCAACACCATGCTGACCCCGTTCTTGCCGCATTCCTCACAGAAGATCTTTGAGGCGCTCGGCGGCGAGGGCGTATGGGCAGCTCAATCGGAGATTCAGTACGTCGACGAAGGCGGCGAGCAGTACCCGATTCTTATGGGCGATTACACCAAGGCGAAGGCTGTCTGGGGTCATCACGAGATCGTGGCTGGCACACCACTGGAAAAGCCGTCGCCGCTCTTTACCAAGCTCGATGAGACGCTGGGTCAGACAGGGCCGCAGTGGGCTCCAATCGCTGAATAAGCACAACTACATACACATCATTGTGGGGGTAGAGCCAGATGGCTCTACCCC
>JBOFIQ010000036.1:0-2406 GCA_051650245.1 Propionibacteriaceae bacterium
GCTGGTGACCTTGGGCGGGTCCGGAGCGCTGCTATCGTGCGCCGAGGGTGACTGGTTCGCTAGCCCGCCCCCGACGGTGGTCAAGTCAACGGTCGGCGCGGGGGATTCGTCGCTGGCTGGCTATCTTCTGGCGCTGGAAGCAGGTCAAAGTCCTGCTGATTGCCTGCGGGCAGCAGTCGCCCACGGCTCGGCTGCGGCTGGGCTTCCTGGCTCGGGAGTGCCGAGCCCCTCTGATCTCCACGTGGAGCAGGTGGCAGTGCGCCGCCTTGATTTAGCTCATGAAGGGAACATGGAATGAGTGCTTTGATTGACTCAAGCCTGGTCAGGCTTGATGTGAACCTTGGCCAGACCAAAGACGACACCATCCGTGCGCTTGCCGGTGTCGTCGCACAGGCTGGTCGGGCTGATGCTGATGGTCTCGCTGCCGATGCTTTGGCGCGTGAGGCTAAATCCCCGACGGGGATGCCTGGTGGCTTTGCGATCCCACATTGCCGTTCAGCAGCCGTTCGTGAAGGCTCGTTGGGCTTTGCTCGGCTGAGCCAGCCTGTCGATTTCGGTGCCAAAGATGGCCCGTCGGATCTGGTTTTCTTGATCGCTGCTGCTGAAGATGGTGGTGCTGATCATATGAAGTTGCTGACGAAGTTGGCCCGTGCTCTGGTGAAGCCAGAATTCGTTGAGTCGCTGCGTCGCGCGGAAACGTCAGAAGCCGTCGTTGGCATTATTTCGGGGGTACTGGAACCAGAGCAGCAGCCGGTAGTAGCAGCGGTTGCGCCTACAGCACATGCGAAGAAGATCGTTGCCGTTACTGCATGCCCGACCGGTATTGCTCACACCTATATGGCCGCTGATTATCTGGTCAATGCGGGTAAGGAACTAGGCATTGACGTTCAGGTCGAGCCACAAGGTTCATCGTCGACGCAGAAACTTGATCCAAGCGTGATTGAGGCTGCCGATGCAGTGATCTTTGCGACGGATGTGGGCGTCAAAGGCCGTGAGCGTTTCGCTGGTCTGCCGGTCGTGGAGTCTGGCGTCAAGCGTGCGGTAAATGAGCCCAAGGTGATGTTGCAGGAAGCACTCGCCGCTATCGACAATCCCTCGGCACGTCGGGTTGTTGCGGCTGCCACGGTTACCGAGGCAACAGCGGCGGGGTCGTCGTTGTCGCTAGGTAAGCGGACGCAGCAGGCGTTGATGACGGGCGTGTCCTACATGATCCCCTTCGTCGCAGCAGGCGGTTTGCTTATTGCGCTGGGCTTCTTGTTTGGTGGCTATGACATCACCACAAATGCTGGTGACATCGTGACCAAGTACCAATTCTGGAATCTTCCCCCGGCTGATCTCGCGCCCCATGCGCTGGGACATATTCCGTTATTCGTCTATCTCGGCGCGGTGCTGTTCAAGCTCGGTGCGCTGGGCTTTGGTTTCCTGGTTCCAGCACTTGCTGGATACATCGCCTTTGGTATCGCTGATCGTCCCGGTATTGCTCCTGGCTTTATCGTGGGTGCAGTGGCGAGCGCTGTTGGTGCTGGCTTCCTCGGTGGTCTCGTCGGCGGTCTGCTGGCGGGTGTTATTGCCGCGCTGATCTCGCGCTGGAAGACTCCGCGCTGGCTGTCTGGTCTTATGCCAGTAGTCATTATTCCGCTGCTGACGACGCTGGTTGCTGGTGGTTTGATGTACACCGTCTTGGGTGGCCCGTTGGCTAGCTTGATGAAGATGCTGACGGATGGCCTTAACTCAATGAATGGCTCATCGGCAGTTTTGCTGGGCGTTGTTCTTGGCCTCATGATGTGCTTTGACCTTGGCGGTCCAGTGAACAAGGCCGCGTACCTATTCGCTACGGCTGGCCTGTCGCTGACCAGCGTTGCCTCCATGAAGATCATGGCTGCTGTCATGGCATCAGGCATGGTCCCGCCGCTGGCGTTGGCGCTCGCGACGGCGATTCGTCCGGCTCTATTCACTCAGCCAGAACGCGAGAATGGTAAGGCAGCATGGTTGTTGGGCGCGTCGTTCATCTCCGAGGGCGCGATTCCATTCGCTGCGGCTGATCCGCTGCGGATCATTCCGTCGATGATGGCTGGCGGTGCAGTGACAGGTGCGTTGAGCATGGTGCTGGGTGTCGCATCGAAAGCGCCTCACGGTGGAATCTTCGTTTTGTTCGCAATGGATAACCGATTGGGCTTCATTCTCGCTATCGTTGCAGGAACAGTAGTTTCCGCTCTCTTGGTGCTCCTACTCAAGGGTATGAAGGTTCGGGCGGCTTCTCAGACAGAGGTGGAACATGCCAAGTAAGACAGTCATCGTGGGATCAGCAGTTGGTCTCCACGCACGCCCCGCAGCAATCATCGCTGAGGTCGCTGAGAAATATGACGAGGTGCTCTTGTCGACGGATGCAGAAAATGAGGTTGAGGC
>JBOFIQ010000037.1:0-1246 GCA_051650245.1 Propionibacteriaceae bacterium
AAGTGCCCGAACTGGTCTTCAAAGTGTGCAAACGGGTTCATCAGTACGCCTCCTCGGTCATGGCCTCTGCGATCTCCTGCTCGATGCGCTGGCGGTCGTCGTCGGTAAGCTTTCGCTCCAGCCAGGCAGCCGGACGGCCTCGGCGGTCGAGCACGTCCCACTCGCTTTCGCTGTAGCCGTAATAGTCCATGTCGCTGGCTGCGTTGTAGGAGTACGACCCGCGCACGCAGTCGAAGTGCGTCACACCGATCAAGCAAGGGATGCCAGCCACCCGGCTTTCGATTTCGGTGATGTAGCTCATGATGACCACCATGCAACCAACAAGCAGGCCAGGCCGACACCGATGGCAGTGGCCAGAAGGAACCCAGCAGCGGCTTCGCAGCGGCGCTCGGTCTTGCTGATGAACAAACGGCGCTTGATCTCGGCGCTGTACGGGTACTGAGTGTGCTGGTGATGTTTCATGCTTTGCTCCTTGGTTAAGATGCCCACATATTACCACAAACGCCCACAAGCGCAAGCATTAGGATAAACCCTATAAATTGACGATTTCCACGTCGTGCGGTCGCTTCTTGCCGTCCAGGATTTCATGCAGGCGCTTCTCGGTCAGCCGATGACAACGAACCATGACACGCGCAGGCAGCACCTCGATCAGGTCGGAATAGTCCTGCAAGATCGCACGCACGGCCACGATGCCTGCACCGTCCAAACGCAGGGTCTTGCCTTCCTTGTTTCGCCTGCCTGCCATGGCCAGTGCGGTGATGGCGTCCATGAGCAAGCCGCTGTCGTCCTGACAGACCTTCATGTCGACCACCAGCGTCTCGACCAAATTCACAGCGTCAGAACAGAGCCTCCAATCATTCGGAGTTGGCTGATCGCCTTGCTCGAGCTGGTGCAGGGCTTCGTACATCTTGGTGAGCTGGCCAACCCGCCAAGCCTCTGGCAAAGGCTCGGTCGGGCTGGCGGTCATCTCATCCAGCAAGGTGTACCGCTTCGGCCGTGGCTGGCGCTTTGGTTTCTTCACACAAACCCCGACAAGTCTGGAGCCTTCCAGCCGTCCGGCTTTCCGATCTTGCCGCCTGGCAGGATGACCGGCTTGCCGTCCACCAGCTTGGCGTCGTTGCTGGACAGCACAGCCATGTCGGCGCTGCGCTTGTCAAAGCCTGCCAAGTACGCCACACCGTTGCCAGTGACCTCGCTGTCGCACAAGGCGTCCAGCGCCTCGATGCGGTCGCTCGAATTGATGCCA
>JBOFIQ010000038.1:0-2726 GCA_051650245.1 Propionibacteriaceae bacterium
TGAACCAAGTGCGCAACGCCAAGCTCTTGGAATCCCTCGCGCAGCAAGGCACCAATCTGAAAGCTGCCCTCGACAGCATGAGTGAAGCCATACAAAAGGTCCGGAACGAAATCGTCGACAGGAACCGCGGCGGGCGCTACGGCATGCATGGGTTCATCGCCGAGGTGGCCCAAGAAGGCATCGGCAACGCGCGCAGCCTCATCAACGGTGGCCACAAGATCCACGACTGGGTCAACGACAACGGCCCCGCGGACTTGATTCGTGATGGCATTCCCATCCAACAGAAGTTCGTGGCAGCAGGCGGCAATTTCAGCTTGGCGGCCATCGCCGAGCACATGCAGCATTACCCGGACTACATCGCCAACGGTGGCCGATACCAGATTCCCGCAGACCAGTTCGACATCGTGAAGACACTGCACGGCATGTCGATAGAGGACGCCAACCGGACACTGACCAAACAGACCACTCCTTCCATTCGAGACTGGGAGCATGTCCAGCAGTTCCTTCACAACAAGCACGTGCCCTTCGAGTCCCTCGAAGCATCAGACCTCACCTATCAGCAGGTACAAGTCCACGAGTTCCGCCACGCCTTTGCCGATGAGGAACAGTCGCTGCGCAATACCGATCAGAAGCGCCGCCTCGAAGCGATCCAGAAACACCGGCCGAACCTCAACGAAGGCGCCAAGGCAACAGCTGGTGCAGCACCGGTCGAAGGTGGAACCGCCCTTGCCATGGCGATCATAGCCAAGCGAAAGGAGGGCAAGAAGTTCCAAGACTTCACCGCCGAAGACTGGGCAGGGATCGCTAGGGCTTCAGGGAATGGCGCGCTGTCAGGTGGGATCCGAGGTGTATCCATCTACCTATTGACGAACTTCACCGCAACGCCCGCTGCCGTCGCCAGTTCCTTGGTGACGGTGTCGTTGGGTATCGCCGAACAAGCCCACGAGCTGAGATCAGGCAGCATCAATGAGCTGGAGTTCCTAGAGAACTCTGAGGCATTGGCAGTGCAGACAGCGGTCAGCGCCCTCTCCAGCGCAATCGGTCAAGCCATCATTCCCATTCCCATCCTCGGCGCGGTCATCGGCAACACTGTGGGATCAGTCCTGTACCAAGCCACCTCTGGGATCCTCGAGGAGACCGAGACCGAACTCGTCGAGGCGTACCTTCGGGAAGAGGCACAGCTCGCAAAGCGACTCGACGCTGAACAGCAGCTCCTCATCGCCGGACTACGGCAGCAAATGGATGCATACCTCGCCCTGATGGAGCAGGCGTTCTCCCCCGACCTGACGGCGGCATTCGATGGATCCATCCAGCTGGCCGAGGAACTTGGGCTGAGCTCATCGACGATCCTTCGAGATACCGAGGACATCAGCGATTATTTCCTGGGCTGGTCCGCCGAATAAGGCTGAGGTGCTGACAGTGCCATGCGAGCCGGTTCCGCTGAACGAGTGAGGGCCAGTTCTGGGTCGTCCCGCGCTGCACGGACAAAGCGGAAGGCCCGGGATCCCTTGTTTACAAGGGATCCCGGGCCTTCAGACCTGGCGGAGACGGAGGGATTTGAACCCTCGGTGGATTGCTCCACACTCGCTTTCGAGGCGAGCTCTTTCGGCCGCTCAGACACGTCTCCGTGGACTAGTTTACGCTGCTCGTACCCCTATTTGGCAAATTATTGAGCGCTACAGGTTCAGCGACGCTGAGCGAAAAAGTCTTGTAGCAGAGCAGCACAGGGCTCTGCCTGGAATCCACTGACAACATCAACGCGATGCGGCAAACGCTCGTCACGCACGACATCAAAGACAGAAGCAACAGCGCCCGCCTTATCGTCGAAAGCTCCAAAGACCAAGGTTCCCACCCGAGATTGGCTAATCGCCCCGGCGCACATGACGCAAGGCTCTAACGTGACGACAAGCGCACAGTCGTCAAAGCGCCAACTCCCACGTGCTGCAGCCGCTCGCCGCAAAGCGACGATCTCGGCATGGGCCAATGGATCTCCAGAGAGTTCACGCTCGTTATGCCCACGAGCAAGGATCGTCCCATCAGGCGCAAGCACGACCGCGCCGATGGGCACATCCCCATGCGCAGCAGCTAAACGGCCCTCGTCAAGCGCGAGCGCCATCGCAGCACCCCAGCCTCCGGCGGGATGCACTTAACCGATGACCTTGCGTACAGCGGCACCCATCTTGATCTTGTCGAGGACCGCGAGAGCAAGTTCGTCGGCACTAGTGTCGTAGTCACTGGCTAGCGCTTCGAGCTCTAGCTCAGGGCAGCCCAAGTCGGTCAACATATCGAGATCGCCCAGAGGCCCATCGACGCCTTCTTCTTCACCGAAAAAGTCCACGGCATCGCGAGCAAGAAGCCATTCATCGGCAGCCATCCCGTCGTTGAGCAGCAATTGGACTGTGCGCCCGCGAACGCGCACGAGAACAAAGAACTCACCTGCAATAGCGACAACGCCAAGGCAACCGGCATCGCCGGGGTAACGGCGAAGTTGCTCGATAAGCTCATCAAGATCGTTGACTACCTCGAGCGGCAATTCCTGAACAACGGGGGAGCCTTCCTCGCGGTAGACCGCGACAGCGAAGTCCACATCGTCTTCGGTAGCGTCCTCGTAGTCCTCGACATCATCGAGTTCCTCCTGGACCTGATCATCCTCACGCTCGACTGAATCGTCGTTATCACGCTGCACGAAGCACCTCCTGGAGAAATCGAACGTCTCCATCGTGTCA
>JBOFIQ010000039.1:0-2906 GCA_051650245.1 Propionibacteriaceae bacterium
TGCCCTTTGCTGATTTGACTGAGACGCGAGTGGCGCTGGAGCGAGCCGCAGCAGCGGAAGCAGCGAAGCATCGCGATCCGAAAGCGATTCAGGAAGCCTGGTCTGCACTGGAGCTGATGGAGCACACGGGGGACGTCGATCAGTTCAATGAAGCAGACACAGCCTTCCATATGGGCATCATCAATGCGGGGGCTAACTTGCTCATTCGCCACCTCACGTCAGCGATCCGGGAAGCGGCAGAGTTTCCCATCAAAGTTGCCGAGGCTAGCTTGGCGTCCTGGGTGCTGCTGCGTGACGAACTGGTGATTGAACACCGGGCCTTGCTGTGCGCGGTAGAGAAAGGCGACGCGGATACTGCTGCAGCTCTCGTAGAAGCTCATATTCGTCATGCCTATGCAGCGTTCACCGCTTAACGCACGATTTACGCGCACACGCACGAGTTCTAACTCGTGCGTGTGCGCGTAAATCGTGCGTTAAGCGATAGTCCGATTACATGTCGTAGTACATGTCGAACTCGTAAGGATGTGGGCGCTGACGGATCGCGTCGATATCCTCGCGCTTGACGTCGATCCAGGTCTCGATGAGGTCTTGGGTGAAGACGTCGCCTACCAACAAGAACTCATGGTCGGCAGCAAGAGCGTCTAGCGCTTCGTCCAATGATGCTGGTACCTGTGCGACCTGCGCATGTTCCTCGGGCGGAAGCTCATAGAGATCCTTGTCGATCGGTGCAGGTGGCTCAATCCGGTTCTGGATACCGTCGAGGCCAGCGAGCAAGATCGCAGCAAAGGCCAGGTACGGATTAGCCGACGGATCAGGGCAGCGGAACTCGACTCGCTTAGCCTTGGGATTATTCCCCGTGAGCGGAATCCGGATACAGGCAGAGCGGTTCCGTGCGGAATACACCAGATTGACGGGAGCTTCAAACCCCGGAACCAGACGATGGAATGAGTTGGTTGAGGGATTAGTAAAAGCCAACAGCGCGGGGGCGTGCTTGAGGATGCCACCAATGTAGTAACGCGCCATATCCGAAAGGCCGCCGTAGCCTTGCTCGTCGAAGAACAGCGGCTTACCGTCCTTCCACAAGGAAGAATGGACGTGCATCCCCGAACCGTTATCACCAAAAATAGGCTTCGGCATGAAGGTCGCGGTCTTACCGGCAGCCCACGCGGTGTTTTTGATGACGTACTTAAACTTCATCACATCATCACCGGCGGCGAGCAATGTATTGAAGCGGTAATTGATTTCTGATTGGCCCCCCGTGCCCACCTCGCTGTGAGAACGCTCCAAGGTGAGCCCCACACTTTCAAGATCGCGGCACATCTGGTCACGCAGATCAATGAAATGGTCTACCGGCGCCACCGGGAAATAGCCGCCCTTGTACTTCACCTTGTAGCCACGGTTGCCGCCATCTTCGACGCGCCCAGTGTTCCACGCACCAGCTTCTGAATCGATATGAACATAGGACTCATGGGCATTGGTATCGAAGCGGATATCGTCGAAGATATAGAACTCGGCCTCGGGGGCGAAGAAGGCAGTATCAGCAATACCAGTCGCCGCTAGGTAGGCCTCTGCCTTGCGGGCGATATTACGCGGATCGCGTGAGTATGGCTCGCCTGTAATCGGATCAACGATGAAGAAGGTGACCACGAGCGTCTTCGTCGTGCGGAAGGGATCGATGAAAGCACTCGTCACATCGGGCAACAACGACATATCCGATTCATGGATCTTCTGGAAGCCACGGATCGAAGAACCGTCGAAGGACAGCCCGTCAGTAAAGATCGACTCATCCCAGGTGGAGGCGCGCATCGTGAAGTGCTGATTAACACCGATCAAGTCGCAAAAACGGATATCGATAGTCTCGATCTGTTCTGCAGCAATGTAGTTGAGCAACTCGGCAGAGGAAGTAAACATGGCAACCTTTCGTCGAAACCAACGGTAGCCGGGTCGTGTTTCTTTACTGTGTCGATTATGTTTCAGTGCTGTTACGAATGGCTATTCGGCAGCTTCGGCTAGCGAAAGCCAGTCCAATTCCCGTTCGTCTTTCTCCGCCTGGAGCGCATCAAGTTTGCGCTGTAAGTCCATGAGCTTGTCGTAATCGGCAGCGGCTGTGGCCATCTGCTGATGGATCGTGGACATCTTGGCATCGAGCTTGCTCAGCTGTTGCTCTATCCGTGCTAGGTCCTTTTTTGCTTGACGGGCAGCAGCGCTTACAGAGGTGGATTCAGCCTTCGGTGCACGCTCGGTGCTGGTACTCGCACTGCGCTGAGCTTCACGCTGCTCCAGATATTCATCGACGCCGCGCGGGAGCATACGGACCGTACCATCACCAAGCATGCCGTAGATCACGTCGCACGCGCGTTCCAAGAAATACCGGTCATGGGAGACAACGATCAGGGTGCCAGGCCAGCCATCAAGGTAATCCTCAATGACGTTCAGTGTGTCGATGTCGAGATCGTTCGTGGGCTCGTCGAGCACCAAGACATTGGGCTCAGACAAGATCAAGCGAAGGAATTGCAGTCGGCGACGTTCCCCGCCAGATAGCTCGCCAATGCGGGTGACCAGTTTGTCGCCAGTGAAACCAAAATCGGTGAGCAAAGTTGAGGCTGACACCTCCTTGCCGGTGGCCAGCGTCGTCTCACGCTTGAGTTTTTCCACCGATTCCAGCACGGTATCGTCGCTGGGCAGTTCCTCGATGAGCTGGCTGAGGACCTGAAGGCGCAGCGTCTGGCCGTGTTTCACCTTGCCAGTTTGTGGCGGTAACACTCCGGTAAGGAGACGTAACAAGGTGGTCTTGCCTGACCCATTGGCGCCAATGATGCCAATTCGGTCGCCAGGGCCAACGGACCAGGTGAGTTGGTTGATGAGCCACGCGATTCCTTGGAATTGCAGCAAAGCGCTGCAATTCC
>JBOFIQ010000040.1:0-2129 GCA_051650245.1 Propionibacteriaceae bacterium
CGCATCCTGGGCCCACGCTCTATGACTCGTTCTACGCTACCCCCCTCCAGCCCGATGCTACGTCTGACGATACTGAGCGGTTGACCATATCTGCGGACAACGTGGAGCTGCGTAGCCACTGGGCACGCGTCTACGCCTCTGTCCTAACCAACGGACATCGCCATACTGTGGCTATGGCCTCAGTGCTCGGCCACTACCATGTGATGCTCACTGGGTTGTATGAGCGTTTACGCAGTGAGGACCCGATTAAGGAGGCAGCAGCCCGCGACGAGCTGATTCGGTGGGTATCTCCGGGGCCTCAGCAGGTTCAGTTTGTCCGGCTCCTGGCGGGCGCGGACGCAGACAAATTGCTGACGCTGGTGGACCTACACCGTATTGCCCTAACCTACGTCACGAATAAGAAAGGTGGCGACCAGGTCATCGATACCGAGAAGGTCCAGTTTGAGAAGCTTCACCAGGCTGAGGGCTATCCCAACCTGGCACTAAGCTCGGAACTCATCTCGGGTGCTGTGTCCGCCGCAGACATCCAGGACATCGTCCGGCGGGCTGAGACCCGCGTTGGCACCAACAAACCGTTTCCGGAATTGAACGACACCCTTCGGTCAGTCATCGCCACCTCCGCCATCTCGCACGGCGTCGACGTGGAAGAGTTCAACGCGATGTTCTTTGCTGGCATCCCGTCGGACATCGCGGAGTACATCCAGGCGTCATCACGCGTGGGCCGTACGCATGTTGGGTTCTCGCTGCTGGTGCCTGTGCCGCAGCGGTATCGCGACCGGTTCGTGCTGGAGATTCACGACATCTTCCACCGGTTCCTAGAGCGTATGATTCTACCAGCAGCTGTTGACCGCTGGGCTGAGAAAGCTCTGGTACGGGTGATGCCGAGCTTCTTCCAGGAGTATGTGTGCGGTATGAATGCCATCGAACGTTTGTGCGCGGCGGACGACGACAAGAAGCGCAATAGCCTCACCTTCGCCATGGCGCCCGACGTGCATGACTTCCTCGCTGTGCCAGCCAATATGAAGACGACTGAGGCCTTCATGGAGAAGGCGCTTGGTCTGTCCTTCTCACCCTCTCCGGAGGGGAAGAACTACTACCGTTCGATGCTCAAGGGGCAACTCACCCACTACCAGCAGGATCTGGGTGTCGACCGATTGGTTAACGGCTCTCGTTTGGTCGAGTTCTTTGCGGCACGCAACAGCCACTTACGACCGATGACTTCGCTTCGTGATGTAGACCAGCCGGGCCTTATTCACGAATCGCGCGTCGATGCGTCTTACAAGCGTGTGGCGGAAGGGATGACAGCTCGGGTGATGACCTTCATTCGGCGGGGCTCCGGTGCTGACATTGACTCGACCGATAGCGCGACAGAAGCGCGGAGCTGAGGGAGATACAAGATGGCAAAAGCCAAAACAATGAATCGGTCGCGTAACCAGCTTGCTACGGCCTACGCCCCGGAAAGCTTTTTCACCTTCGAAGGCGGGATGGGGGCCTGCATTGCCCGCTCTTCAGCCGGCGAGCCCATTCAGCTCTCGGAATCCACGATGGACTTGGTGTTCGAACGGATGAACGAACTAGGGAGAGCATGGTTCAACACTGCCTTGTCTGCGCGCGACGGCGACCCGGCTAAGCCCCGTATCCTGCCGACGCAGTGCGTTGATCAAGCCTTGCTTGACCCGACAAGAACGGAGTTCCAACTGCCGGGTCAGGAGCGCTTCTATCTGTGTCGTCCCTCGCACATGGAGTACACGCCAGCGCCTCTGACATTCGTGTGCCGCACCTGTGGCATGTTTCAAGACTATGAGACCCTCGCAGAACTGGATGCGAACCTCTGGAAGCTGAACCCCAATCACTGCCCTAACCCCAAGAAGAAGGGCCAATGTGACTGGGAACAGCTCGATGTCATCTTCGTGCATTGGTCCGGCCATTGGGAGGGGGCCTTTCCTGGTCAGTGGCATTGGAGTGATCGTGATGCCAGAGCCATCAAGCGCCGTGACAGCTGCGTTTGCGGAAGTCATCAGTTCAAGCTGAATCGACGCTCTGCTGGCATCGGCGATTGGTTCTTCGAATGTGCCGCCTGCGACAAACCGCTGTCACCTAAATGGCTTCAGAATGACCGCGATACCTTG
>JBOFIQ010000041.1:0-1830 GCA_051650245.1 Propionibacteriaceae bacterium
GAACTACGTAGCGTTGGCAGGAGTGGTTGAGTCGTATGGACCGTGGCAAAGGTCGCGAGCCCGGCGAGGAAGAGCGCAAGCGAGACGCGACGATATGGGGAAGTTCCGGGGGCGTAACCGCTCATGCGTGGTCACGGGCCCAGGTCAACAAGCCAGGCATACAGGCGTCGAGTTGGGTGAAGGTCGTGGTGAACCCTGATTCCTCACCCCACCACGGATCGGCAACCTCAGCACCTGTAGGGGCAGCGGGGTCGAAGGAGCGGATGAGGCGAATGTCGTGGTCGTTAAACAGTGATCCAAGACGATGCGTGAGGACGTCGAGATGGCGCTGAGACATGACAACAGTCAGATCAGCGTCTGCGAGTTCTGCGTCGGTAACCTGATGTGCGCGGTGCGTTGAATGGGAAATACCGTGACGGTCCAAGGTGCGAGCCGCTCGCGGGTCGAGGGGGTTGCCAGCCTCTTCTGCTGATACTCCAGCACTCACAATCGTGATGGGGACCTGGGCGGTCTTGGCCCGGTCGCGCAGGAGAAAGGCTCCCATGGGGGAGCGGCAGATATTGCCATGACACAGAACGAGAACGGTAGGCACCAGCCCACTGTAGTCCGGGTGTCGCAGATCAGGGGACCATGCGGGGCAGCGAGTAGCCCGGCAGGTAGCGTTAGGGGCAGAGTCTCGCACTGGAGGACACCCATGACACTAGCCATTATCAATGCCCATGTTGTACCGGTTGATGCAGAGCCGTTCGACGGTACTGTCATCGTTGACGGCGCGACGATCACGGCGCTTGGAGCGCATGTTGCGGTTCCCGATGGTGCTGAGATTATCGATGCTGCCGGGCAATGGCTCGTTCCAGGCTTTATCGATGCCCATACCCATGCGGGTCTTGATGAAGAGGGTGGTCAGTTCGCCGGTGATGACACAAACGAAGCAACCAATCCCAATACGGCTGGTGTTCGGGCGATTGATGCCATCAACCCGGCAGATCTTGCTTTCCACGATGCGCTGACCGGCGGCGTAACCACCGTCAATGTCACTCCCGGATCGGCCAATGTCATCGGTGGTGTGATGACGACGCTCCATACCCATGGGCGCATCGTCGATGAGATGGTGCTGAAGGAAATAAGCGGCTTGAAAGCAGCCTTGGGTGAGAATCCCAAGCGGTTCTACAGCAATCGTCAAGAGCTACCCTCGACGCGGCTCGGCGTGGCTTACGTCCTGCGTCAGGCGTGGTGCGATGCGCTCGAATATCAGCACAAGCGGGAACAAGACCCGGCTGGAACGAAGCGTGATTTGCGGCTAGAAAACCTTGGCAAGGTGTTAAACGGTGAGTTGAAGTTGCGTCAGCATGCGCACCGCGCCGACGATATCGCGACTGCAATCCGGGTTGCGAAAGAGTTTGGCTACGAACTGGTGATCGAGCACGGTACGAATGCCGCTCCGATTGCAGATTACGTTGCCGAGCACGGGGTACCGGTACTTTTCGGGCCAGTTTTGACGAGCCGAGCCAAGTTGGAACTTATCGACCGCGGGCCATGGAATGCCGCTGTCTTAGAAAAGGCCGGGGTTGAGGTGTCGATCATCACCGATCACCCCGTCGTTCCTATTGAGTATCTCGTCACCTCAGCGGCGCTGTGCGTCAAGCACGGTATGACTCGCGAGGGGGCGTTGCGGGCGCTCACGATTAACCCGGCCAAGGTGCTGGGGTTGGATCACCGCATTGGTTCGCTCGCTGTGGGCAAAGCTGCCGACATGGTGCTGTGGTCAGGTGATCCCTTCGACATCATGCACAACGCGGAGCGGGTCTTTATCGAGGGCAAGATGGTGTA
>JBOFIQ010000042.1:0-1087 GCA_051650245.1 Propionibacteriaceae bacterium
CGTTCTCCAACGCGGTGGGCAACCTCAACGGGCAGATCATGGCACTTTTCGTCATGGTTGTTGCTGCCGCTGAAGTCTGTGTCGGTCTTGCCATCATCGTGGCCATCTATCGGGCGCGTCGTTCGACTTCTGTCGATGACATCAACCTGCTGAAGCACTAGGAGTGATGGTGATTCTCAACGACGTTGTTACAGCGGTCGCTCCGACCGGCATGTTTACCTACTCATGGCTCATGATCGCCATTCCGCTGGCAATTGCAGCATTCTTGCTGCTTGCTGGCAAGATCACTGATACGTGGGGTCATTTCCTCGCAACGCTGGCTCCCATTGCCTCCTTCGTGATCGCACTGCTGTGCTTCATTGATTTGCTTGGCTCGCCGCGTGCAGTGGACGTCTCGCTCTTCACCTGGTTCACAGCTGGTCATTGGACGTTGAGCTTTGGGCTGTGGATCGATCAGTTGTCGATCTTGTTCGCGCTGCTTGTCACTGGTGTTGGCTCGTTGATCCATGTGTACTCGATTGGCTACATGGCCCATGATGAGCGTCGTCGGCGATTCTTCGCTTTCTTGAACCTGTTCATCGCGGCGATGTTGATTCTCGTACTGGCTGATAACTACCTCATGGTGTTCTTTGGCTGGGAAGGCGTGGGTCTAGCCTCATACCTGCTGATTTCCTTCTGGCAGCACAAGCCCTCGGCAGCAGCCGCAGGTAAGAAGGCTTTCGTCGTCAATAAGATCGGCGACATGGGCATGGTCATGGCGATTTCGACCATGCTGATGCTCTTTGGCACGGTTCAGTTCCAGCAGGTCAATGATCAGGCATCGTCGCTCAATGAAGGCTGGGCGCTGGCGTTGGGCTTATTCCTGCTCATGGCCGCATGCGGTAAGTCAGCTCAGTTCCCGTTGCAGTCCTGGCTGCTTGACGCGATGGAAGGCCCGACCCCGGTCTCGGCCTTGATCCACGCCGCGACGATGGTCACCGCTGGTGTCTACCTCATCGTTCGCTCGCATGCGATCTATGCCATGAGTTCGACGGCCTCGACCTGCGTCATGGCAATCGGTCTGATCACCCTCATCATGGGTGCCTGG
>JBOFIQ010000043.1:0-2575 GCA_051650245.1 Propionibacteriaceae bacterium
GTGCACGGCCCGAGACGGTTGTACGTCATCATCGTCGACGACTAAACCCCACCCGCTTAACGCACGACTTACGCGCACACGCACGAGTTAGAACTCGTGCGTGTGCGCGTAAGTCGTGCGTAACGTGTTTAAGCGACCAGGGCGGCGACGAAACTCAGACCCGTCACGACGCTGGTCACAGCTAGGCCCAGCGCAAACGGTTTCCAGCCAACTTTGATCAACGTCGCGATCCGCACACCACAGCCCAGCGCAAACATGGCCGATGCCAAGAAAAATGTCTGCACTTCTTTGAGTACATGCGCTGCAGGAGTCGGGATGATCTTGGCCGAACCAATACCAATCGCTACAAGAAAGAGGAAAACGAAGAGCGGCATGATCGGCGGGCGACGACCCCCATCAACGCTCAGATTCTTGCGTGACCACAGTGATAGCACTGCAATTAGTGGTGCCAGCATCAGCACTCGGGCCATCTTCATCAACACCGCCGTACTGAGCACCACGCTACCGCCAATAATGCCTGCCTCAGCCACGACTTGAGCTACTTCATGAGTGGAACCGCCAGCGAAGATCCCCGCTGCGCGCGGGGCCAGACCAGCAAGCGCGGCCAGTGCTGGAACCAAAGCAATCATGGCGCTACCGAAGAGCACCACCAAACCCACCGACGTCGCCACATCTTCGTCCTCGGCATCGAGTACCCCGGCAGCGCCAGCCACCGCAGCAGCGCCACAGATCGAAAACCCTGTGCCGACAAGGAGATACTGCTTTGCCGAAAGACCAAGTGCGCGACCGACAATGATCCCCGTCATCATGCCCAATGCCACAATCGCGACGACAAAAAGTAGCGCTTTCCAGCCCAGGGAGATGATGTCGCCCAGTACTAGCTGAAACCCCAACAACACGATCCCGGCGCGCAACACGTGCTTACCCGTGAAACCGATACCTGGGGTGAGGACGTCGGGGATCGTTATCACGTTGGCAACGATGACGCCGAACACGATGGCCCACAGCAGCGGGCTAATCGTCGGAATGAATGGACGCATAAGCATCGCGAGGATACCAGCCCCAGCACAACCGAGAATCCCTGGAACGATGGCTTTGATTTGATGAGCGGTCACCTTGTTACCCTACGCCGATCGCTCAACCACTGGTAACGCACGACTTACGCGCACACGCACGAGTTAGAACTCGTGCGTGTGCGCGTAAGTCGTGCGTTAGTCCCACAACAACCGGTCGGCAACCATCCGCGAGCGACGCATGGTCTTGAGATAGTCGTTGAGGAATGTCGATGACTCCCCACGCTCGTAACCCACCAAGGCCGCTACCCGCGCAAGCTCTCGCGCCGACGTCGGTACCTGATCACTAGCCCGCCCGTGCGACAACATGATGGCGTTGCGCACCCGGCTTGCTAGCCGCCAGGCATCCATCAAAGTCTGCGCATCCTGAGCATCGATCAACCCCAACTCTGCCCCAGCACTCAACACTGCACGCGTGCTCGTGCTACGCAATTGCTCATATGCTCCGGCATGGCGACGTTGAAGCAACTGCGCCGCCCACTCCACATCGACCAACCCGCCAGGGCCAAACTTGAGATTCAATTTCGGATCAACCCCGCGCGGCATCCGCTCCGTCTCCATTCGCACCTTGAGCGAACGCATCTCTGCAAGCGCGGCTGTGCTCAATCCCCCAGCCGGATACCGTACCGGGTCGAGTTGCTCCAGCACTGCCCCATCGCCACAGATCGTGCGGGCACGAAGTAATGCCTGCGCTTCCCAGGGCGCGGACCACGTCGCATAGTAGGTCGCATAACTCGCCGGAGTTCGGACCAGCGGCCCATTTTTGCCCTCCGGCCGCAAACCTGCGTCAAGGATCAGCGGCGTATCAATTCCAGGAGCGGCCAATAAGGTGCGCAAAGACGTCACAATCGGAAGCGCGGCGGCGACATCGTCAGCGACAAAGAGCACATCCGCATCGCTGCCATAGCTCATTTCCGCGCCACCCCACCGCCCCATCGCGATGACGGTCAGCAGTTCTGCACCGCCCAAAAGTTCAACAGCAACCGTGATCGTGGCACTTGTGACCGCAGCAATCGCTGCCCCGACATCGCCAATATCGGCCTTACCTAACAGTTCAGTGATCGCAATTCGCAGGAGCTCTCGACGTCTCAGCTCCCGCACTGCTCGGACTGCCGCTTCTGGCTGATCCTGGCGGCGTGCCGCCTGACGCATCCGCGCGATGACTTCTTCATACCTGGGCAAGGTGAGCCCCACTGGATCGATCATGAGCTGAAGCGCAGTCGGGTCGCGCTGAAGTTGGTCTACCACATACCGCGAACTTGCTAACGCCGTTGCGACGTTTTCCGCGACCGCTGCCTCGTCGCGGAGCGCTCGCAAATACCACGGCGAGTCCCCCAGCGCTTCCGACGTCCGTCGGAATGCTAGCAGCCCCGCGTCAGGATCAGGGGCAGCCGCAAACCAGCCCAACATCACCGGCATGAGGTGACGCTGAATATCGGCTTTGCGACTCAGCCCCGTGGTCAATGCCTCGATATGGGTGAGCGCGGCCCGCGGATCAGCAA
>JBOFIQ010000044.1:0-1754 GCA_051650245.1 Propionibacteriaceae bacterium
CGGGATGGTCTGCGATATCGCGGCTTTTGCTGCCTCCACGTGGATGCGGGGCTGTGGTCTGGTCTTGGTGCCCACCACTGTCTTAGCCCAAGTAGATGCTGCCATTGGTGGCAAGACTGCGATCAATTACGGCGGGATCAAGAACCTTGTGGGGTCGTTTTATCCGGCTCAGACCGTCCTGATTACTCCCGAAGTACTCACCACACTTCCCGATGAGTTACTCGTCGAAGGTTTCGCCGAACTACTCAAACATGGCGTTATCGCTGACCGCGACCTGTTCGACACCATCAACACTCACCTCACCAATGGCCCGCTGCTGGAGTGCATTACTGCACATATAGAACGAGCTATTGCGATCAAAACAACGATCGTGAGCGCTGACCCCACCGAGCAGGGGCCCCGAATGTTGCTCAATTTTGGGCACACATTAGGACATGCCATTGAGTCTGCCACTGGGTTACGCCATGGCCGCGCAGTCGCCATTGGGATGGTTGCCGCCGCGGAGGTATCCGTTGCTCAAGGGCTTTTAGCGGCAACTGAATCAGCTCAGCTACGTCACGTTCTGACTGCCGCCCACCTACCCACGACGATGGCACAAGCCAACGTGACGGCTTCTCGCGCTGATCTTATTGCCGCGATGCGCCATGATAAGAAAACGCACGGCGATACCGTCTCTGTCGTGCTGTTGGATCGTCTGGGCAGCGCGCGAGTGGTGGCCTACCCCTACAGCATTTTTGAGGAGCTCGTCGATGCTGTGGCGTAGCATCTTCGTGCGTGATCGTGACTCCACACTGCGCCAGTGTGAAGGCGCTGACGCTGTTGAGCTACGTCTTGACTATGCAACGGCCCAACTCGTCGATGACCTTGACCTCGCATCCTGGTCTTGCCCTGTTCTCGCTTCATATCACGGGCCAGACCCCGACTACGGCCGAGCACTCGTCCTGGGTTCTGGAGCGTCGTGGATCGATCTGCCCTATCAGCCAGGCTCCCCCTTCGCCAGTCAGTCCAGTGCCGCGCACAGCCCTGTCGTCGTGGGCTCATGGCACGACTACGAGAAGACCCCGCCCCGCGATGAACTACTCCAGCTCATTGAAGCGATCTTTTGCGCTGGTGCCGATGTGGCCAAAATTGCGTGTTACTGCCATAGCTATCACGATGCAGCACGGTTACTTGGTCTCCTCGACGATCCTCGCCCTATCGTTGCCCTTGGCATGGGACCGCAGGGAGCCCTTACCCGCGTCGCCGGTGAACTCTGGCAGACACCGCTGGCCTTTGTTCCCGGAGTAGAACCGACGGCTCCAGGGCAACTACCGGAAGCTCATCTGCGCACGATTGTTGCCCTGATGCAGGAATCCGCATGACTCGGCTCGGTGTCATCGGCGATCCCGTTGCTCAGAGTTTGAGCCCTACTCTTTTTGGTGTAGACCCCACCATCACCTATCTTCGGCTGGCCGCCATGACCCCGGCTCATGGGCTGGTCTTTGCTCGTGATCTGGGGCTGTCAGGTATCAACGTCACAGCACCTTTCAAGACCATTGTGGAACTCACCGATGCGGTTGATCCTTCGGCTGTGGCAGTGAGCGCTGCTAATACCGTGATTTTTCACTCTGATGGCAAGAGCGTTGCGTACAACACCGATAGCGCTGGGGTCAGTTATGCCCTGAGCCGCGCCCAGGTCGGATTAGCTGGACAACGCGGCGTTATTCTCGGTGCTGGTGGGGCTGCACGGGCCGCTGAGGCTGCCTTGACGGCGG